>UQRJ01000047.1 GCA_900543345.1 uncultured Sporolactobacillus sp.
AGATGTCTTAGGGTCTCGTGGGCTCGGAGATGTGTATAAGAGACAGGTTATAACCGTTCGCCCATGAGAACTGATCCTGTAGCGACCAAACAAAGTAGCCTTGCACGTTTACCCCTTCAGATCGCGCCTGAAGTATTTTTTCCAAGTGCTGATCAATATAATCAATTCTCGGTGAGTCATCAATGATAGTATTCTCATCAATAAACTTATCCTTATAGCCCAATCCGTTTTCCGTAATATAAATCGTTTTGATGTTCGGATATTCTTTTGTAATACTGGTTAAGATATCATAGAGACCTTGCGGATAAATATTCCAGTCCCAATCCGTAGTGGGTACATTCGGATTGCTAACAGTTTCGCCGACCCCTTTGAATCTGAAACTGGATGTTCCCTTCTCACCGGTTCCGTTAAAATGATTCTCGCTCTCTCCGCTATAAGCTCTGACGAATTTGCTCTGATAATAGTTCAGGCCGAAATAATCGTTCCGATCCGACGCCGCTTTCAGAACGTCTAAATCACCGTTTTGGATCTCTAACTTCGCATCGTTTATGTGCAGAATTTCGTTAATCAAATCCATTGTTGACGGCGTATATTCACCTTTAAATGTTCCGTCCATCAGAAATCGGCACATGAACGCATACTGTAAATCCGCAGCGTGTCTATTTTCCGGTGTTTCAACGATCGGGTATACATTCTCCAGGACATGAATCAGACCAATACGACCCGGCAGATGCATACTCTTATACAGATTTACAACACGGGCATGTGCCAATAATTCATTATGCTGTGCCTGTATTGCATCCGTGACATCGAAATGGTGATTCGGCGGAAAGTTCCCCTGAATATACTGTGAATATGCCAGCGAGATCAATTCATTAATCGTAAACCAGTTCTTCACTTCCGAAAATTCTTTAAAACAAAAACGCGCATAGTCAACAAAATAGTCAATGTTTTTTCGATTCAGCCAATCGCCCTTTTCGAACAATGTCGCTGGGGAATCAAAATGATGCAAACTAACAAAGGGCTCAATGCCGTTATCAAAGCACGTTTTAAACAGCCGATGATAATAGTCGATGCCTTCCTGTACCGGCACCCCATATCCCTTCGGAAAAATACGTGTCCAAGCAATCGATACGCGAATTGCATTCAATCCGTATTTTTTTGCGAGACGAAGATCTTCCGGATATTGGTGATAAAAATCGCTTGCGGGATCCGGCGAAAACCGTCCTTGCTTTTTTAAATAGTCATCCCACATCGTTTTTCCTTTTCCGCCGACTTTTGTATTCCCCTCAACTTGATAGGCAGCTGTCGCACCGCCCCAAACAAATCCCTTAGGCAGTGCTTTAACCCTTTTTAACAGCGTCATATAAGTTCCTCCTGTAAATCTCATGAATTTATTTCATCAATGATCGCTTTCAATGCTTTCTCCGCATGTTGTGTCCAATCGATATACTGTCGACCGTTTGTTTTTAACATTTTTGCATTGTTCTGCGACGTCTCTTTTTTCAGCTCGTCTTCCATCGTATCCATCTGTGGGGCTAACACGACGATATCCATATCGGGAAGCAATTGACCATGCGTAGAAGCAATCGGCAAGCCTTTTTCTTGGCCTAATTTATTCAACGCATTGGCAAGAATACCGCTCGTCCCACCTCCGGCGCACAAGACGAGAACATTTAGTGTCTTTCCATCTTTTAATTTATTTAAAGGAATGTCGCCGGCGTTTTGCTGCGAAGGGTTCGCCTTGGGACCAGTTTTCACGGGTGATTCTTTTTCCGCTTTGCCAGTGGCCGAAGTTCCGATCGCTTTTTCAGCGGTTCCGCCGGTTCCCGCCGCAATACCCTCGACTTCGGCAGTGGCCAGTTCATCTTTATAAGTCGCTAGATCGTATGCCTTAAAAAATGGATAATAAACAATTGTATCGACGATTAGCAGCAATGGAGCGAGGACGAATGATAGCGGTGCAAATCCGGTGCACAGCGGCAATCCAATCGGCCCCGGCATAGTAAACGGCATGTAGGCAATAAAACTGTTCATATTTAAAAATTCGCGTGAATTGCAATAACAAGTTGGACACCCTCCGCTAGGCAATAGCCTGGTAGATTCGGTCGATTTCCTCCTCAAAGATTTCATCCGGGGTCTTGTAACCCAGGACCTTCCTTGGGAGGCAGTTACACCAGGTCTCCACATCGGAGATCTGCTGACCGGTAAAGTCATCAATCCGCTTACCCTTGGGTATGAACCTTCTGATCAGGCCGTTATGCCGCTCTACGGTTCCCTTATCGCAGGACGTGTAGGGATGAGCATAGTAGACAAGCGTATCAGCCATCTTCTCAAGCTCTGATAGGTCGGCGAATTCCGAACCATTATCGGTCGTGATTGTTTTGAACACTTCACTGAAGTGTTCGCTGTAAGTCTCCTGAAGCTGTTTGATTGCCTCCATGACACACCCTGATGTCTTATTTGCAATCGGAAGCATCAGGAACTCACGGCTTTTGCGTTCAGCAAGAGTGAGCAGGGCCTGATCATCCCGGGTCTTAGCGCCCAATACGAGGTCACATTCCCAGTGCCCGAATTCCTCACGGGATTCGATCTCCCTTGGACGTTCCTCAATGCTGCGGCCTAGCTTTTTCTTATTGATCCGAGATCTATGTTTCTTGGACTTACGCTTCAGCTTTTCGGGAAGGTTATGGTTCCTGATGCCAAAGAGGCCAAGATCAACATAGCGGTAAAGTGTTTTTGTGCAGACGATCTGTCCTCTGGTAAATTCACCATCGAGAACAGCGCGTCCAACACAGGCATCCAAAGACCAACCGTCTTCTGTAAAGTGTTTCAGCACATACTCCAGAAACGCTGATCTGCTCAAAAAGTCATAATGCCGGCAACTGTGCTTTCGGTTGTTATCATAAGCTTTCTGACCAGCAGACGCCTTATAACGGGTCACGTGGCCGTTATACAAGGCAACTGAACCACGTGCCATTTCATTCGAGACAGTGCTCGGTGAGCAGCCGATCTCACGGGCAATTGCCCGGATGGAGTAGTTGTCTTTAAGACGAATCTGAATAAGAACTCGTTCCTCATACGAAAGATGTCTGCCTTTTATATGGGAAGTTATGGTATAATGAGAGCAGTCCATGGTGGCGATTCTCCTGTAGAAAGTTGGTTGTGGTGACTTACATTCTACCAAAGATCCTGCCATGGATCTTTATTTTATTCAGATGTCCAACTTCATTTTACAATCGGCGTATTTAAAAATTCGACAAAAAATTTAAACAACCAAACATTCAGAATCGGCGCAACAATCATTGGGAAGAAAAACGTCGGATTTAGAATAAGCGGTGCACCGAACAGTATCGGTTCGTTTACTCCAAAGAACACTGGAATCGAAGCCGCACGTCCGACCGCTTTTAACTGCTTCGACTTTGATCTGAAAGCAAAGAGCAACGTAATCATCAATGTTGCACCCGTTCCGCCCAGTGTAGCGACGAAATACTGTGTGCCGTAAGTCAGAATATGCGTCGCATGCTCGCCCATTTTAAACAAAGCCATGTTTGCATCAGCATTGGCATACTGTGTCGCAGCAATGGCCGGTTCGACAACAGAGGGTCCTTGGATGCCGATAAACCAGAAGAAAGGCATCGCACCGTAAATCAGTGCCAATCCTCCCCAGGAATCTGCCGCTTTAAATATCGGAGACAGGACATTAATGATCCACTCAGCCAGGTTCTGATTGGTCAGCGCTCGGAAAACAATATCAAACAACCAGAAAAATGTTGTGGCTATCGCAAAAGGTATCACATTTTTAAACGCGTCCGATATATTTTGTGGAACCTGCGGCGGCATCTTAATTGTAATGTCACGTTTAAAACAAAATTTATAAATATTCGGGACAATGAATCCTACCAGGAAGGCAGCAATTAGCCCCTTTGTACCCATATAAGCGGATGCAAAATTTATACCCGCATTCACGCCGTTTTTTGTAATCACCGGATCAACCACTGCCATAAAATAGGCAATGTTTGCCGTAAATTGAACGGCGGTAATCGGCATCTGATTTATTTTTGGTAACTCCAGATTAAGTTTCTGTCCCAGAGCCTTAGCAACGGTTCCTGCTGCTAACATGCCCATCAGACCCATTGAATAATTATAAAATTTATTTAGAGAATCATTCAGTCCCGTTGGTAAATGCTGACCCCAAATCAAAGGAATATTAGCAATCAATAAAAAAATACTGGAGTATAGTACGATCGGCATCAATGCAATGAAACCGTCACGAATAGAAGCTAAATACTTGTTAGCAGCCAATTTTTTAAAAGCCGGCTGCCAACTGGCAATCAATTCAACAAATCGATTCATTTTTGAACCTCCCACCCTGCTTAATGCATTTTCATCAAACTAAACAAACCATCTTACTTTTGTTTTTTCTCTAATTTGGAAAGCCTTTCATAACTATCAATAAAAAATTGGGCCTCATCCATCAACATCATGGTCGTCATCAGCGTATCCTGCCCATGGACCATAATAAACGTCACTTCCATATTCTGACCGCCGGCTTCCTGACTCAATATCTCAGTTTGCTCCTTATGCGCATCATTGATAGACTCTTTTGCGGTCTCAACTAATTTTCTCGCTTGATCAAAATCACCTTCCCGCGCCATATTCAGTGCTTTGAGTAACGCTGTCTTCGCGTCGCCTGCGTATGCAACAATCTTAAAACCAGCCATCGATATTTCTTCTTTACTCGCCATGAGGTCTTCTCCTTTTCTTTTATGTTTTATAATGTTCTTTTGTTCCCTTTCATCGTCATTATATTGAATGCGCCTCCATTTTTCAACTATTATTACTAAATTTTTTTCGATTTGTTTTCGCAGACACATAAATCGCTAGTATAAAGGGATTTTTCATAATAATTTTTTGCATGGATTTTCAGACAATGTTGCTCTATATCCTTTTTCACAATTCATTAGTTTATTTTATTTAGTAAAAATCGATTTCGATTTGTGTATATTTATCGAATATAAAATGTTAAGATATCTATAATTATGTTTGAATGAACAAATTAGTCTTTTAAAAAATGATAAAATTTTATATACTAACCCTGTTTGAAAGACTTAAAAGATTTGTGATCGTATTCATTTCTCTTCCACTAAGTTGATAATTTGACCAAAGTGGAATGATTTCCTTAGTAAATGCGGAACAAGATTAACTAACGATAAATCGCTGCAGTCGTCAGCAAGGAGATAGATAATAACGCAATTCTGTCGTTATACATTCATTGCCAGCATAAATAAATGCCCAAAATTGATTATGCCTTTAATGTTTTTTTATATGATCGCGAGAACATATCAGTATGCTTTAACCTACTAAGAAAGAGGTAATCAGAATGCTCAAATCGAAAAGACAAGAAGCCATTCTCTCAATGTTAGACACGATGAAAGTTGTCGAGGTCGGACAATTGGCAAAAGATCTGCAGGTCACCGAAATGACCATTCGCCGAGATTTAAAGGAACTTGAAGAAAAAGGCCAACTGGTCCGGGTTCACGGCGGAGCAAAGAAAACGGGGTTTTCCTCTTATACGGTCGTCAGCCATGCCAAAAAGGCAAAAATTCATGTGAACGAAAAAAAAGTGATTGCCAAAAAGTGCGCCGATCTGATTAAGGAACATGATGTCATTTTCTTGGGCAGTGGAACGACGATTGAGTATATCATCGATGAACTGGCGGATTTGGAGGCGACCTTCATCACAAATTCACTATCAATTTTTAACCGCTTGCAATCACGTAATTTTCAATCGACGTTACTCATCGGCGGACGTTACCGGCACAGTACCGATACATTCTACGGTGTTTTTGCCAATGAAATGATCCGGCAAATCAAAGTCGGTAAGGCATTTATCGGTACAAACGGCATCGCCGGCGTCAATGTCACGACGACTTATGAAGATGAGGGGGAAAGTAATAAATTAATCTTAAATAATTCTGAACATCGCTACGTTGTTTCCGACTACTCGAAACTAGACATCAGCGCTTTATATACTTTTTATAATCTGAAAAATATCGATGCATTGATCACCGACAATAAGATCAATCCAACACAGCGTGCCTATTACGAAAAATTCACCAAGGTGATGTAAAATAAAGGTGAAATCATTAGCGATCTACGACGAAAGGGAAGCGATCACATGTGTGGCCGTTACACAATGATGATGCCTTTTACGAAAATTATCCACCGCTTTCAGGCGCAGAAACACCCCGATGCGGCCGACTACGTGCCGAGTTACAATGTCTCTCCCGGTCGGCCGATTCTTTGCGTCATTAACGACGGCAAGATCAACCGGATGGGTTTTCTACACTGGGGGCTGATTCCGCCGTGGGCCCGCGATGAGAAAATCGGCTATCGTTTAATCAATGCCCGGAAAGAATCGCTAATGGAAAAACCGAGTTTCAGGCATGCTTTTCTGAACCGTCGTTGCCTCATTGTCGCCGACGGCTTTTACGAGTGGAAACATACGGGCGACGGCAAGAAGACCAAACAGCCGCTGCGTTTTTGTTTAAAGAGCGGCGAACCCTTCGCACTCGCCGGACTTTGGGAAGCGTGGATCTCGCCTAAAGACGGAAAAAAGCGTTATACGTGTACAATCATTACGACGGATGCCAATGAACTGATGGCGCCGGTACATGATCGTATGCCGGTCATTCTGAACCGTGAAGATGAGGCAAAATGGCTGAATCCGGCAAATCACGACGCGAACGCATTGTTAACGCTGCTTAAGCCTTATCCATCCGCACAAATGACGGCTTATGCGGTGTCGCCCGCCGTCAACTCCGTTAAGAACGACAGTCCCTCGCTGATCAAGCCGCTTTGACGAGAAGCAAGCCATGCCAAAAAAGCCCCGCTCCCTCTTCTTTCAGGAACGGGGCTTTTTGGCCGCTAGTAAAACCGTCAATCCATTAATTTACAAATGTCGTTGGCAAAAGTGACAGGATCGGGGACCGGCAGGCCTTCGATCATCAACGCCTGATCATAGAGTAGGTTCGTGTAAAGCTGCACCTTCGGCTCATCGCCGAGATCGTAAGCGGCTTTCAGCGCTTTAAACACGTTGTGGTGCGTGTTGACTTCGAGAACCTTGTCCGCCTTGACTTTCTGATCATTCGGCATTTGATTCAATACTTTTTCCATTTCAATCGATACTTCGCCTTCGGTCGCGAAGCAAACCGGATGGGTCTTCAGCCGTTTCGAGGCACGGACATCTTTCACTTTATCCGCCAAGATGGACTTCATCTTGCCGAACAGATCTTTGTTGACCTTATCTTCGGCTTCGGTTTTTTGCTTCTCTTCATCGTTTTCCAGGCCGAGATCGCTGCTGGCAACCGACTTGAACGCTTTATCCTTATAACTGTTCAGCATCTTAATCGCAAATTCATCGATCTCGTCGGTAAAGTAGAGAATTTCATAGCCTTTATCCGTCACCAGTTCGGTTTGCGGCAACTTATCGATCTTTTCGTTCGACTGGCCGACGGCGTAATAAATATATTTCTGCTCGTCCGGCATGCGCGCGACATACTCGTCCAGCGTGACCATTTTCTTTTCCTTCGAGGAATAGAATAAGAGCAGATCCTGCAGTTCCTCTTTATGGGCACCGAAATCCATGTAGACGCCATATTTCAGCTGACGGCCGAACGACTGGAAGAATTTTTCGTATTTCTCGCGGTCCTCTTTGAGCATCCGTTGCAATTCCTGCTGAATCTTGCGGCGGATATTCTTAGCAATGATTTGCAGCTGGCGGTCCTGCTGCAGCATCTCACGCGAGACGTTCAGCGACAGATCTTCCGAATCGACAACGCCTTTGACAAAACTAAAGTAGTCCGGTAACAGATCGGCACACTTTTCCATAATCATGACCCCGTTCGAGTACAGCTCCAGCCCCTTCTCATAGTCTTTCGTGTAATAATTGAACGGGATGCTTTCCGGAATGTAAAGAATGGCGTGATAGCGAATGGTGCCGTCGACCTGAATGTTCAGGTGCGTCAATGGTTTGTCGTAGCCGTAATGCCGTTCGTTGTAAAAGTTCTCATAGTCCTCGTCTTTGAGCTCATTCTTATTTTTCCGCCATAACGGGATCATGCTGTTGATCGTCCGTTCGACCCGGACCTCTTCGAATTCTTTTTCATTGTCTTTCTTCGGTCGGCTTTCCGTGACCGTCATTTTAATCGGATAGCGGATATAATCGGAATATTTTTTAATAATCGATTGCAATTGATTTTCATCAAGATAATCGTCGTACTTCTCATCATCGGTGTTTTCTTTCAGTTGCAAAATGACGTCCGTTCCGACCGCTTCTTTTTCGCATGGTTCGATCGTATAGCCTTCGACACTTTCCGATTCCCATTTATAAGCCTGATCGGATCCCAGCGCCTTGGAGATGACCGTCACTTTGTCGGCGACCATAAACGCTGAATAGAAGCCGACACCGAACTGACCGATAATGCTGTGCCCGTCTTTCGCCTCGTTCTCATGTTTAAAATTCAGCGAACCGCTTTGGGCGATCGTACCGAGGTTGTTTTCCAGTTCTTCCTGAGTCATACCGATGCCGGTATCGGAAATTGTGAGCGTCCGCGCCTGCTTATCCGGGATGATGCGGATGTAATAATCATCCTTGTTGAAGCTGAGTGAGTCGTCGGTCAACGCCTTATAATATATCTTATCAATGGCGTCGCTGCTGTTGGAAATAATTTCACGCAGAAAAATTTCCTTGTGCGAGTAAATCGAGTGAACCATCATATCCAGCAGTTTTTTCGATTCCGTTTTGAATGCCTTGGTGGCCATGTTTGTCTCCTTCCTCCGTTTCCGTTGTTAAGGTTGTCTACATAAAGATTAGCACTCATTGTTCAAGAGTGCTAACACTTTTTTTATAGACCATCCAACATCGTTTGTCAACTTTCGGAAAGTGATTGGCGGGTCCGCTGCGCACGGATGTCGGCATTCGGACGAAGACCGGCGACAAATCGTTTCATTCGCGTCATGGCTTCCTGCAGCTGCGTCATTGACGTCGCGTAGCTGCAGCGGACATGGCCCGCGCCGCAGGCACCGAATGCGTCTCCGGGAACGACAACCACCTTCTCTTCCTGCAAAAGTCGCGTCGCGAAGGTCTCGGCATCGAGTCCGGTCGAGACAATCGACGGAAAGGTATAAAATGCGCCTTCCGGCTGCGGACAGGAAAGGCCCATTTCGTTCAGCGACTCGACAATGTAGTTGCGCCTTTGCCGATAGCTCTGACGCATTTCATTGATATCATCACGCCCGCTCCTGAGTCCTTCGAGCGCCGCGTACTGGGCCATTGCCGACGCGCACATAATCGCATATTGATGAATTTTCAACATCCCGGCGATCAATTCCTTCGGGCCGCAGACAAAGCCGACGCGCCAACCGGTCATGGCCAGATCTTTCGAGAAACCGCTGATCAGGATCGTCCGCTCGCGCATTCCTTCCAGCGCGGCAAAGCTAGTGTACAGTTCGTCATAGACGAGTTCCGCATAGATCTCATCGGAAATCACTAATAAATCGTGCCGCCGGGCAACCTCGGCAATGGCCTCCATCTCCGGCCGGCTCAGCATCGCGCCGGTCGGATTATTCGGCGAACAGATCATGATCGCCTTCGTCCGCGAGGTGCAGGCCTCCCCCAGCTGAGCAGCCGTCACTTTAAATCCGTTTTCCTCACGGGCCGCGATAGACACCGGTTCGCCGCCGGCCAGCGATACGAGCGGTGCATAGGAAACAAAACATGGCTCGGCAACCAGCACTTCATCACCTGGGTCGAGGATGGCCCGCATCGCCATATCGATCGCTTCGCTGGCGCCGACTGTCACAATGATCTCGGAAGCAGGATCATAGCTCACGCAAAAATAATTATCCATATAGCCGGCGATTGCCGTACGCAGAGCCGGCAGACCGCTGTTGGCCGTATACGACGTCCGTCCGTCCTCCAGCGACAGAATGGCCGCCTCACGGACATTCCAAGGCGTCACAAAATCCGGCTCGCCGACGCCAAGCGAAATGATATTGCTCATTCCAGCCGTCGCGTCGAAAAATTTACGGATGCCGGACGGTTTCAGCGTGCGCACGCGATGCGCCAGATAACTCGTTTTTAGTTCCATCACGGTGACACCACAATTCGTTGATCTTTATTGCCCGCGCCGTAAATGGTTCCGTCATGTTTATACTTCTTCAGTACAAAATGCGTTGTCGTCGAGATGACTCCGTCAATTGTCGAAAGCTTTGAAGTCACGAAATGGGCGACTTCATTGAGCGAATGCCCGTCGACGACAACAGACAAATCGTACGTCCCGGACATCAGGTAAACGGATTTGACTTCCCGATGACGATAGATCCGTTCCGCGACATCCTGAAAGCCGACATCGCGTTTCGGAGTCACTTTTACATCGATCATTGCCGTTACCCCCTGATGGCCGTCGACTTTTGTCCAGTCGACCAGCGAAACATAACGGACAATGATGTTGGCCTCCTCCAGCTTTTTCACAATCTCATTGGTTTGTTCGACACTTAAATTCATCATTTTGGCGATATCTTCATTGCTCAGGCGGGCATCTTTCTCCAGAATTCCGGCAATTTCAATTTCGGTCGCCGTCAGTTTCATCTAATCGCCCCTTTCAGATTTCTGCTCCGCGCTTAAGCAGCGTCTAGAGCAAAGTAATATAAATATTATATTACTTCCGCAAGGCGATGAAAACGTCCATTTTTACTTCTTTGTCCGCTTTTTCCCAGGATGCCTCCTTTACAGAGTGACGTATTCCCTTCAAGGCGCTTTTCCACAAACGCAAGCTGCTCCGCTTGAGCATCTACCGTAAGCGAGCGCTTTACAAAACATTAAACGGCGGACAAGTTGCTCCGCCCGCCGCGGCGAATAGGATGATATGGAAACGCTGGGCCGTTGCCGCCGGTCATGCGCGCGGCAGCGGACGCTTCAATCTGGAGGTGCGATAATGGACATTTGTGTCATCGGCGCGGGCTATGTCGGTTTAACGACGGCCGCTATCTTAGCGGATCTTGGCCACCGCGTCGTATGCGTCGAAATAGATAAGGAAAAAGTACGTATGCTGCGCAGCGGCGAACTACCGATTTATGAGCCGGAACTCGGCGAATTGATCAGTCGTCACAAGCAAGCCGGACGTTTGCGTTTCTCTGATCATCCGGCTGAGGAAATCAAAACACAGCAGGTGATCCTGATCGCCGTCGGAACACCGCAGCGTACCGACGGCCGAGCCGATCTCCGCGCACTGGACGGCGTCCTGCACATGATCGCTGCACAAAAAAGTGGGGAAAAGAAAACGATTGTCATCAAAAGTACCGTACCGCCGGGAACGACGGCACGCGCTGCACGATTTTTTGCCAATATGGGCATTCCCGCCGGTCAGATCAACGTGGTCGCCAATCCCGAATTTCTGCGCGAGGGGTCGGCCGTCCACGACGCGCGGTTTCCCGACCGCATCATCATCGGCAGCGACACGCCCGATGCCGGCAAGCTGGTTCATTCGATGTATCGGGCCACCGATGCGCCGGTATTGATTACCGGAACAACAGAAGCCGAACTGATTAAATATGCAGCTAATGCGTTCTTAGCCACCAGAATTTCGTTTATGAACGAGATGGCGCGCATCGCCGACGCCTGCGGTGCCGATATTCTCGACGTTGAGCGCGGGATGGGGCTGGATCCGCGCATCGGCGGCCGTTTTTTACGCGCCGGACTCGGTTTCGGCGGTTCGTGTTTTCCTAAAGATCTCAGCGCGCTGATCCGTTATGCCGATGATCATGGCGTAGATGCACCGCTGCTGCGTTCTGTCGTTGCCGTCAACCGCACGCAGCCTGCCGTTTATCTGAAAAAGTTAGCGCAAATCCTCGGCGGATTAGCCAAACGGCGCATTGCCGTTTGGGGACTGACGTTCAAACCGGACACCGGCGACCTTCGTGCGTCGCAGCCGCTCCTGTTAATCCGGGCGCTCGCGGAGGCCGGCTGCCAGGTGCACACGTATGATCCGGTAGCCTTTTACGAAGCGGGCAGCGTCACCGGGCACCATGATCGGGATGATGCACTTGAAGCGGCCGATGCCCTGATTGTCGCCACGGAATGGGATGTTTTCCGCCATCCGAATTGGGAGAATGTCGCAGCGAAAATGCGCGGACGGCTCATTTTTGATGCGCGCAACTGCATCGATCCGGCAGAAGTGACCTCCGCCGGTCTTATTTACGAAGGGGTGGGACGGCGATGAAAGTCCTTGTTACCGGAGCGGCCGGATTCATCGGTTCCCACTTGTGCCAACATCTGCTTTCGCTCGGACATGAAGTCGTCGGTATCGACGCGATGCTCACGGACAAACGGATCCGGTTGCAAAACCTGGAGCCACTGCTGCGCACAAAAAATCCGCGTTTCGCACTTTCACTCGGCAATTTACTCGATAGCGATTTAGACAGATTACTCCAAGACGTTGAAGCGGTTTTTCATCTCGCGGGGATCCCCGGCGTCCGCTCCAGCTGGGGCGGAGCATTCAGCCGCTACGTCGCCAATAATATTCTTGCCACGCAGCGGCTGCTGGAAGTCTGCAAGAGGCAGCCGCTGAAGAGGTTCGTGTACGCTTCGACCTCCTCTGTCTACGGCGAACGGACCGGTAAATTGAGTGAGACGGCGGCGCCCTCTCCCCTCTCACCCTACGCCGTCAGCAAACTTGCGGGCGAACACTTATGCCGGGTTTATGAAAAAAGTGAAAGTGTACCGGTTGTTATTCTGCGCTATTTCACCGTCTACGGACCGCGTCAACGCCCGGACATGGCCTTCCACCGCTTTATTTACCGGATGTTGAAAGGGATGCCGGTGCCCATTTATGGCGACGGACACCAGACGCGCGATTTTACCTACATCGACGACTGTGTCCGTGCTACCGCCGCCGCGCTTAACGCCGACGGAGCTGTCGGACAAACGATCAACATCGGCGGCGGCGAACGATCATCTGTCCGCGAAGTGGTTGCTTTACTTGAAAAACTGTTGAAGCGGCCGGCAAACACCGTTTTCAGCGGGCAAGCGAAAGGCGAGCCAAGCCAAACATGGGC
>UQRJ01000048.1 GCA_900543345.1 uncultured Sporolactobacillus sp.
GAATTCGTACGATCGGCGATGCCGCTGCCTTTCAGCCGCTGAAAGGCAGCGGCATCGCCGATCGTACGAATTCCATCGAAATACTCGGTTTTAACAAAAGGCGGAATGAATTCCATACCGATCCCCTCTACCCGATGGGGACCCGGCTTACCGCCGTTCAAAATCGATCCGACCGGTTCGACAACCACCGTCCGGACATGCGGATTCTTACGTTTTAAAAAAGCGGCGGTGCCGGTAAAAGTTCCGCCGGTACCGGCACCGGCAACAAACACATCCACTTTTCCCTGTAGGTCGTCCCAAATTTCCGGCCCAAGCGTTTCAAAATAAGTTTGCGGATTTTCTTCATTGGCAAACTGATTCGGGCAATAGCTGCCGGGGGTCTGGGCAACGAGTTGCTTCGCTTTAGCTACGGCACCTTCCATGCCTCTTTCCGTCGGCGTATGAACGACTTTTGCCCCAAGAGCCTTCATCAGGATCTGTTTCTCCTTGCTGAATTTCTCGGGCACGCAAAAAATCACATGAATACGTTTGCCGGCCGCCGCCAGAGCAACGCCGATGCCGGTATTGCCGGCCGTCGGTTCGATCAGCGTCCCCCCCGGTTTCAGTTTTCCGCTCGCCAATGCCTGATTAACAAAATATTCGCCCAGACGATCCTTTACACTGCCGCCGGGGTTCAGATATTCGCATTTGGCAAACAAATGAACGCCCTTCGGAATCGCAAACCCGTGTAGTTCGACAAGCGGCGTTTTTCCCACGAGTTCATGTACATCCTGATAAACAGCCATATCCGTCACCTCATTAATCGATTCAGATAAATTACGGCTCGACTAACAACAGTATCGAGCCGCCGCAACAGACAGGCTGAGCATACCGATCGTTTCCATCCGGTTGACATTCGTGCCAAACCAATAACTATTCACGCTTTTGCCAACTCCTTCACTAATTCAATCACAAACCGGGCGGAACGCTTCGCCGCCGTGTGTAGAAATCGATCAAAGGAAATTTCCGAATCCTTGCCGGCAATATCGGATAGGGCTCGTACCACTAAAAAGGGGACGCCAAACTGGTCGCAAACTTGCGCGATCGCCGCCCCCTCCATCTCCACTGCCTTGACGTTGGGAAAAATCCGGCGCAGCGCGGCAATTCGCTCAGGATCGGCCATAAATGAATCGCCGGTACCGATCTCCCCACTCACAATCCGCCGGTCGGACGTTGCCTCAGCCGCCCGTTTAGCCGTTGCCGCCAGCTGTGCATCCGGGCGAAAGATCGCCGGCATTCCGGGGACCTGACCCGGCGCGTAATTAAAAGCAGTCGCGTCGACGTCATGATACCGGACTCCGGAAGAGATAACAACGTCGCCGATGTCCAAACTGGGATCGGTTCCACCCGCCGATCCCGTGTTAATAATTGCATCCGGCCAAAAACGATCGATCAGCAATGTCGCGCCGATTGCGGCGTTGACTTTTCCGATCCCGGAGCGAAGCAGCACTGCTTCTGCGCCCGCAAGCGTCCCGTGATAAAAGTGGGCACCGCCCGCTTCCGTCTCTTCAACACCATTCAAGTTCTTTCGTAGCAGTTCAACTTCTTCGGCCATTGCGCCGATCAGTCCGAATCTCATCTTCAACGTCCTTCCTGCGGTATCAATCGATTTTGTCAGCAACAACCAGCCAGACGAACCGGTTCAGTTGCTTGAAACGAGGAACAAAATGACGACGGCGAAGCATCCAGTCAAGATCGCCGCGCAGCGGATAATATTCACGTTGCAGATCTTTCAACAAGCGAAAATAACCTTTTTCTTTTGCCCACGCGAAAATCCGTCGTTTCTCAATCTCACTGCCGTACAACGTATCCGCTATAACTATTCTGCCACGATCGGTTAATCGTGTATAGTAATCGGCGATAGCCCGCTCTTTCTCCTGATCGGTTAAATGATGAAAAGCATAGGAAGTGGCAATCGTCTCGATCGGTTCGCCAGGATCGGGATAGTTAAGAAAATCACCGTCAAGCAGTTTCAGCTCACGCACTTTTTCTTTGGTTTTCACCCGCATGGCTGCTGAGGGTTCGACGCCAATCACGCGCAAACCCCTTGCTATCAATTTGCGACTCAGATTGCCTGTACCCGTTCCAAATTCCAAAACGGTACCTCTTGCCTGTTCGGCTGCTTGTTCAAGGATCTCATCATAATGATCGAAAACATCCCGATATTCCGGATCCGCTCCCGTCACTGACCGATCATAATGATCGGCCCACTGATCAAACATATTAATAAATTCGCGTCCCATAATGATCGCGTCACTCCGTATCGGTATTAATGTATTAATTAAATTAATTCTCATCATAATAGTATGTTTGTGAGGAGGAAGTGCTACTAAATTAGCACATTACGTCAAAAAGATCAAATCGGAATGATCATTCCGCCTTTAATGTATGCGCTTTCATATAAAGAAAAAGCCAGCGTTTTGCCAGCTTCCTCTTATCTTTTTTATATGATCTGCGTGTCAATCACCGGGTTTTTTCACACTGTCCGCCTGCCATTTTCCGTTCGCATATACGAGGTGAACAACATAAATCTGCCCCTGATCTTTCTTTGGCGATACGCGGGCAAGTGAACTATTCGGCGAACCGCCGTTACCAAGCCAGTGAATCGTCATCCCATCCGCAGAAATATCCGTCGCCTTTGCGATCGCCGCCACTTGTGCATTCCAATCTGCCGATCCAATATCGTAGGAAGCCTGATGACTCTCATCCGCCGACGTTGTCGAAATAGAGGACGAGGAAGCGGCGCTACTTGATTCATCATTTGCCACTTTTTTCGATGATGACGATGAAGAAACGCTGCTTGACTTCGACGATTTCTCGCCGGTTGTTCGAGAAGAAGCGGTACTGCTCTTCTGCCCGGAGTAAGCAGACTGCGATCCGGCAGCAGGTTCGGAACCCGTTGTGTTAAAAACTGAGATGAGAATGATACAGCCTATCGCGAGAATCAGCAGCGATACAATACCGATCGCCCAGCTAAGCAAGCGATCCGTTTTTTTTCTCCGTTGCTCCGAACGGGTCGACGCGCCGCTTCTTCTTTGGTTTCTCATTCAGACAACCTCCTTCTAACCCATCGCATGGCGGCCGAATCCGTTTATATTTTTCGGAACGAAACGACGATCCTGTCTGTCCATGCACAAATTTAACCTTCTCCTTCTGTCGCTGTTTGACTCTATGCGGCACTTTCGTCATCATTCATCCGCCATAAAGCCGCCGGGAAAAAAATGCGACGATCCCTTCTTTGGAACGCCTGCGCTTCGATCGAGATCATTCAACCTTGAGAATTTTTACGCGGATTTCACCGCCGGGCGTATTCACCGTGACCTCTTCGCCGACAGAAAGTCCGATTAACCCGCGGGCCATCGGCGAATCGTTGGAAATTTTCCCGGAAAACGGGTCGGATTCGGCGCTGCCGACAATTTTATACGTTTCTTCTTCGCCATCCGGCAATTCTTTAAATGTCACGGATTTGCCAATCTTAACAACATCGGTTGTTTCATCGTCTTTGATAATCACCGAGTTACGAATCATTTGTTCCAGTTGCAGGATTCTCGACTCAACGAAAGCCTGCTCATCTTTCGCGGCATCGTATTCGGAGTTTTCCGAGAGATCGCCGAATCCACGAGCGATTTTAATGCGCTCGACCACTTCTTTGCGTTTCTGCGTCTTCAGATATTCCAGTTCCTGCTCCAATTTCGCTTTGCCTTCAGCCGTCATATAGTGAAGTTTTTCTGCCATACTTATTCACACTCCCGACAATTATTCCATACGTTTGGTGAAAGAAAATGATTCATCCGAGCCGGTTTGAAAATGAACTGAAGCGGCTCATGCTCTGGCATCAAGTACCGCGCGGATCTTGGTCACCATCAGATCGATCGCAACCGTATTCTTTCCGCCTTCCGGTATGATGATATCTGCATAGCGCTTCGTAGGCTCGCAGAATTGCAGATGCATCGGTCGAACCGCAGTCAAATATTGATGAATCACCGACTCGACACTTCGTCCCCGCTCTTCGGTATCCCGCAGCAGCCGCCGGATAAAGCGAAGATCGGAATCGGTGTCAACAAATACTTTCATGTCCATCAGATTCCGGAGCCGCCCATCCTCAAGAATGAGGATCCCTTCCAGAATGATGACGTCTTTAGGTTCGACGGGTACAATTTTATCAGATCTTGTATGCACTGTATAGTCATACACCGGTTTTTTTATCGATTGGAAGTGAAGCAATTTCTGAAGATCGCCGATCAGCCGATCGGTATCAAAGGCCAGCGGATGATCGTAATTTGTCAGCAATCGTTCTGCAAATGGTTTATCGTCCTGCGCTTTGTAATAGGAATCCTGCTGGATGACCGCAATCGATTTATCCGGAATGCTGCGGCGGATTTCCCGCGTCACTGTTGTTTTTCCCGATCCCGAACCGCCGGCAACGCCGATCAGGATCGGCTTTTTCTTCGTCTCCATAGGCCCGGTCCCCCTTGCCGTTTCTCTATGCTAATTTCGTACTGACGGCCAACCCGTCGCCGACCGTCAGAAATACCGTCTGGAACGTCCGCTGCCTGGCGAGAAAGTGATTGAAGGCATCGACTTTCTCAACGAGCCGACGCAACTGCTTTTTTTTGACGCCGGGAATATCGCAGACCAGTCCGTGAAAAAAGACGTTATCCGTCACGATCATGCCGCCCGGGCGCAACATGGCGGCATATTCAGCGAAAAGGTGCTCATATTGCGCTTTCGCCGCATCAATGAGAATGAAGTCGAACGGAGCGGCACGGCGCACCCGGAACGACGGCTCCGTTGCATCGCCCTCAACAATGCGAATCGAAGAAGTAAAACCCATCTTGCGAATGTTTTCCGCCGCCTCGGCAATGCAAGCCCGATCGCGTTCCACAGTAAAGATCGTGCTTTCCGAACCGGCGGCGATCCGCATCCGGATAGCTGAATAACCGATAGCCGTCCCTAGTTCGAGAATGCGAGTCGCTTTTATCCAGCGGATCAGCTGTTGAATAAAGGCCATCGCCGACGGCTGGAGAATCGGGATATAGATTTCACGCGCCTTTGCCTCCATTTCCTTTAGCAGATCACTCTCTGCGGATGTAAACGATGAGGCATAGGCGGATAGCTTTTCAAACTCAACCACTACAGTTCTCTTCCCTTCAAGGCAGCGACGCGTTCAGGAACGGTCGGCCCACTCACGCCGATATTTTGCGACAATGGCCTGGTGCTGATCATAGGTTTTCGAATAATATACCTTACCATTCGGACGGGCATAGAAATACAGATTGTCCGTTCGAATCGGCCTGAGTACCGCTCTGACGGCATCGGGCGCCGGACTGCCGATCGGTCCGACGGTCAGGCCTTTGCGTGTATACGTATTAAAAGGCGTGTCGTTTTTTAAATCTTTTTTTGTGTAATCACGAACTCGCCGCTGCAAGCCGTAGGCAACCGACGGATCGGTCTGCAAACGCATCTTTTTATTCAAACGGTTGTAAAAAACGCCGGCTATTTTTTCTCGGTCTTCTCTGCCCGGTGCTTCCTGTTCGACCAGTGACGCCATCGTTAAGACTTTATGCACCGACCCCAACGAATTGTCGTCAATTTCGGCCTCGTAACGTTTCATCATCTGATCTGTCCGCCGCAGCATCGGATCGATCATTTCATCCAATCCGATCGGTTTCTTGCCTTTGTTAAACCGATACAGTCCGGGCGACAGATAGCCTTCAAGCGGATATTTAATGCCCTTGGCAAGAATTTCTTTTGTCAGAAACGGATAGCGGGACATGTAATGTTTCTCTACGTAACGGTGATTGCTCAATCTGACAAGTATATCGTTTTTTGTCATGCCGGAGATTTTCGCCATTCGGTCGGCAATTTCACTGATCCACATTCCTTCACGGACATCGATCAACAGAATCTGCTGCCGGTGCTCACCCTTTGCCAAACTATCCATGATTGTTTTGGCCGACATTGTCCGGTTGAAAAGATATGTGCCGGCACGATAGTGATTCAAGTGATTCCAGCGGGCATAAAATTGAAAAGCCCACGCCTTACGAACCAGGCCTTTTTTCTCCAGTTGCCGCCCGATTGTTTGCAACGAATTTCCCGGATCGACCGTCACAGTCACCGCGTGTTCGTTGCTCGTGTCAACCGGCTTAAGCTGAGCGGAATAGTATGCGGAAAAACCCCCGATCAAAGATGCAGTCAGCACAACAACGCAACTCACAATGATTAAGATGACGCGCCGGTGCCATTTATGTAATTTCAAGCAAGGCTTCCCCCTTTTCAAAAAAATCACGGTGTCGGTGGGCCCGTTCTCAGCGAAAAAGCCCTCCGCAGGCAATTAGGAGGGCCTCCTTCATTATTCTTCTTCGCTGAATGTGTTAAGCATTTCCTCGACCATATCCCATTCTTCGTCGGTTTCAATCGGGAGCAACGTGTAGTTTTCTCCTTCTTCCCGGTATCGGAATGCGAAAACTTCCTGCTCGTCGTCATCCCCGCCCTCATCGTCATCGTCGGCAGCAGATGTCACCACCATATAAGAGCGGTCCGTATCCGGGACATCGAAATAAAAAAGAATATCGAACAATTCCTTGCTTCCCTCATCGTTCGCTACGACGATTTGTTTTTCGTCTTCACTCGGCTCGAAGATCGGGTAGTGTCTAGATTTGCCCATCCCTTTTCTGCTCCCATCTTTTTTTATCGAGATAGCTTTGCAAAATCAGCACCGCGGCTTGCATGTCGATGACTTTCTTCCGTTTCCGGCGGCTGAGATCGGCATCGATCAGCACCCGCTCTGCCGCCGCGGTGGTGAGTCGCTCATCCCAGAGTTCGACGGGCAGTGCAAACTTGCGATGCAGGCTCCGCGCAAAATTACGCGACGCTGCTGCCCGCTCGCTTTCAGTGCCAATCAGGTCACGGGGCAGACCGACAATTAGTGATTCGACGGCATAGTCCTCGATCAGACGGCCGATCCGTGCAAAAAGTCGGTCTTTCCGGTTCTCCACGTAATGAATGGTCTCGATCCCCTGTGCCGTCAGCCCAAGTGGATCGCTAATGGCAATGCCGACGGTGACAGAACCGAAGTCCAACCCCATGATTCTCATTCTTTATCCCACTTTTTTTTCAGGTAGTACGTTACTAGTTCCTCGATGACCTCGTCGCGCTCAATTCTGCGAATCAGTTTCCGCGCGTCCTTGTGCCTTGGAATGTAGGCAGGATCGCCGGAGATCAGATAACCGACAATCTGATTAATCGGGTTGTAACCCTTCTCCTCCAGCGCATCGTAGACTTGGAACAGGACCTTCTGCACATCATGCCGATCCTGTTCGCCGAAGTTAAACATCATTGTCTTGTTATCCATACTCATCATCCCCCATTTTGCGCGACGAGCCAGGGCCGCGCACATTCCAACCTGTTTTTCCGAAGCAGCCGTGCCTCTTTAACGAACCGACACTTTTGCGATCAGCTCGGCAACCTTATCCAGTGCCTCGCTAATCTTTTCCGGTTGACGGCCGCCCGCCTGTGCCAGATCCGGCCGGCCGCCGCCGCCGCCGCCACAGACCGCGGCAACCTGTTTGACAATCTCCCCGGCATGATAGCCTTTGGTTGTTAAATCTTTTGTTACACCGGAAACAAAGTGGACCCTTCCGTTTTCCGCCGAAGCAAGCACCACAATTAACGAACCAAAGTGATTTTTCAGTTCATCGGTCATCGTTCGCAGCTGATTCATGTCGGCATGATCGACTTTTTCAGCAATATATGAGACGTCGCCGATCTTTTTGACGGCTTTTGCCAGTCGCTTGGCCCCGGCATTCCCCAGTTTAGCCATCAAGGTCGCTTTTTCTTTCTCCAGATCGCGGATCTGCTGCAGAAGATCGTCGACTTTGTCGGGCAGCTGTTCGACGGTGACTTTGACTTTATCGGCCACGGCCACCAGTTCCATCCGACTGCGATGCAACTGCTCATAAGCCGCCTGGCCGGTTAGTGCCTCGATTCGGCGCGTCCCCGCTCCGATGCTGCTTTCGGAAACAATCGTGAACAAACCAATTTCCGCGGTGTTCTTCACATGACAACCGCCGCAGAACTCCAGACTGTAGTCGCCGACGTTGACTACACGCACAATTTTACCGTATTTTTCGCCGAACAGAGCGACGGCACCAAGCTTTTTGGCTTCTTCAATCGGCATTTCGTTCGTAACAACCGGCAGTTCAGCCCAGATTTTCTGATTAATGAGTTGCTCAATCTGCTGTAACTCCTCGGTTGTTACCCGGCCGTAATGGGTAAAGTCAAAACGCAGACGATCGGCACCCACATATGAACCGGCCTGATCGACATGTTTGCCAAGTGTGTCTTTTAGAGCTTGATCAAGCAAGTGCGTCGCCGTATGGTTTTTTTGAATAGCCAGCCTGGCCGTCCGATCGATCGCCGCTTTCAAACGGTCGCCGACATGGACCTGACCGTTTTTTACAGTACAAGTATGCAAATTTTGACCATTCGGCGCACGTTGAACATCCGTGACTTCCAGCACGACGGTGTCACTCGTCAGCGTACCGCGATCGCCGACCTGACCGCCCATTTCCGCATAAAACGGCGTCCGATCGAGAATCAGCTGCACACGATCGCCCGCTGAAGCGCTGCGTACCGATTTATTTCCCTTGACAAGAAAAAGCACTTTAGCATCGCTGACAGTCAATCGATCATAGCCGACGAAGCGGCTCGGCACAGTAAAACCGCGCAGCGTGGCACTCTGCACTTGCATCGATGCCTGATTCTTACGTGCCGACCGCGCACGGTCCCGCTGCCGCTTAAGCTCGGCTTCAAATCCTTGGCGATCGATCGTCAGCCCCTCTCTGGTCGCATATTCTTCCGTCAGCTCAACCGGAAAGCCGAATGTATCGTATAGCTTAAAAACATTAGACCCCGACAGCACGGTTTCGCCTTCGGCCTTGGCACCGGCCATTTGTTGTTTGAGAATCGATACACCTTCATGGATTGTTTCCTGAAACCGCTCTTCTTCGCCGCGGATGATTTTCTGAATAAAGGGAACCCGGGTCCGTACCTGTCCATAATAGTCGTTCATGATATCGGCAACCACCGGAACCAGCCGGTACAGAAATGGTTTTTCCAGACCGATGTCCATCGCATAGCGGACCGCTCGGCGAATCAATCGGCGAAGAACATAGCCGCGGCCTTCATTTGAAGGCAATGCACCGTCGGAAATGGCAAAAGTCACCGCACGGATATGGTCGGCAATGACTTTAAACGGTGTATTCCGCTCACCTTTTTGATACTCGGCGCCCGATATTTCTTCAATCTTATGAATTATTGGAAGAAACAGATCGGTATCAAAATTCGTTTCGCCGTTTTGGACAATGCTGACCATTCGTTCAAGGCCCAGTCCCGTATCGATATTTTTTTTCGGCAGCGGTGTGTGGCTGCCGTCAGGATTATGATTAAATTGCGAGAAAACAAGATTCCAAACTTCTAGGTAGCGCTCGTTTTCGCCGCCCGGATAAAGTTCCGGATCAGACGGATCATGACCGAACGCTTCGCCGCGATCGTAAAAAATTTCGGTATTCGGCCCGCTCGGCCCTTCGCCAATATCCCAGAAGTTATGTTTCAGTTTCACAATCCGCTGATCGGGAATACCGATCTTCTCATGCCATAACTTATAGGCTTCATCATCGTCGGGATAAATGGTAACCGACAGCTTGTCCGGATCAAATCCGATCCACTGCGGACTCGTCAAAAACTCCCATGCCCAAGTAATCGCTTCTTTTTTGAAATAATCGCCAATTGAAAAATTGCCAAGCATTTCAAAAAAGGTATGGTGGCGCGCCGTATAGCCGACATTTTCGATATCATTCGTACGGAGCGACTTCTGCGCACTGCAGATACGCGGATTTTTGGGGACGACCCGGCCGTCAAAATATTTTTTCATCGTCGCCACGCCGCTATTAATCCACAGCAGAGACGGATCGTCCACCGGGATCAGCGACGCACTCGGCTGAATCGTATGTCCTTTACCCTTGAAAAAATTCAGAAACATTCGTCTTATCTCAGATGAACTGAGCTCTTTCATCACTAGACCTCCACTCATTGTTAAAAACGTCCGACGGGGGCATACGAATAAAAAAGCCTTCTTCCCATCATCATTGAAGGGACGAAAGCTCCCCGCCTTAAGCGCGATGGCGTCCGCGCCCCATTGACAGCCGAAAGCATCCGCCCGGCACCGCAGCACCGCGGCCGGATGCAATACCGCCACTGAGCTTCACGGCCACCCGATAGAACGGCTTATCTAGCTGTCGCTATTTATTTCATCTCGTTCATTTTACTGCCGTTATTATAGATGACCCTTCCCTTATTTGTCAATCGCTCCGGATCCGCTTTTCAAATGATGCAGACAGGTTCTAAGTACAATAAAGGCGGGAATTGCGAGTAACATGCCGACAATGCCGGCCACTTCACCGCCAATGCCCAGAGCAAGCATGATATAAAGCGGATGAATATCGGCGCTCTTGCCGACTACCAGCGGTTCAATCAGATTTCCTTCAAGAAACTGGATGAGAATAATCATTAGTACGACACCGCCCGCCGCATAAATCGACTGCGTCGCAGCCATCAGCACGGCGGGAGCCGCCCCGATCAGCGGCCCGAAATACGGGATCAAATCGGTTAAGCCGATGAACAGACCGAAAACGATCGGATAGGGAACTTTCAGTATCCACAATCCCACCGATGCCAGGATAGCTAGGATACCGCAAACCGTCAGCTGGCCGCGGACATAGTTGCCGATCGAGCGATCCATTTCCGAGAGTAGCCGGGCCGCCCGCGCTCTTCGCTTATGCGGAATCAGCCGCAATGCGCCGCGCCCGATCCGCTGCGCGTCTTTTAAAAAATAAAAAGCAAGGAAAGGGATGATTAACAGCGTGAAAACCGACTGGACGACACCGCTGCACCAGTCCATTGCCCGATCGGAAATGCGCTCAATACTGCGGCGTACGCGCCTGACGGCGACATTGATCTGATCGTGAACGGCCTCGGGCGTCGAACCGTATACCTGGTCGAGATTGCGATGATATAACCGCTCGTATGTGGCAAAGTCGTCGTCCAGCCCGCGCAGTTCGTGGATAAGAACCGGAGCTCCCTTGAACAGGGCAAAAGCAACCAGTCCGAAAAAGAGGGCATAAATGCCAAGAATCGCTACGGTGCGTGGAATATGGGCACGAACGCAGCGTTCGACCGCCGGATGCAGCAGATAGGCAATCACGCCGGCCACCGCAAACGGAAACGCAACACGCAATAAAAAGTGTAGTACGACCGACAGCAGTGGCAACAAACGATAAAACAAATAACCATTTAGGAAAAGCAGCAAAATGATTGTCAGTATCTTCATCCACCGCATCGCCGGCCACTTCAACATGGAACATCCCTCCGGGCTTTAGTTTGGCCCGATTCGATTGAGATTATGATGTTAAAAACCGTTGGCCTCGGCGTTGAGCTCGGATTCCTCGAATAAATCATCAAGCGTTGTCAGACTGCCGTCCTCTTCGACCTGGCTGAGTGACAGTTTTCCATTCTCCAGCGTCATTTCGATAAAGCAATCCCAGCAATAATATTGATTGGCACCAAGTTTGCCGATGTGACTGCCGCAGCAGTTTGGACATTTCATATGCGATCACCTCAATCGTGCCGGAAGTGCGTAACTGCACCGTTTCCGGTCTGTCTACTCGCATCCATGCCCAAAAAAGTCGGCAATTATACATTTCATCCTTACCGATCATTAATATAGATGAACAATAAAAAGTCAGAGGGCAGTTTCACGCAAAAGTCCGCATCAAATGCTCCCACTCCCGAACCTCCCGGAACCGATCATGAATCATTTACTTTTTGTTTGGAAATATCGATATCTATCACCTGCGTGCGCAGTTTTTCCGCCAAGTTAGAGTGACGCCGATCAACGTCGCTGCGAGCGACCGCCTGCCGGAACGCGTCGGCATCGCCGCAGAGCATCAGGAATTTTTTACTGCGTGTAACAGCCGTATAGATGAGATTGCGTTTCAGCATCCGATGGTAACCGCGAACGATCGGCAAAATGACAATCGGAAATTCGCTGCCCTGCGCTTTATGAATCGAGCAGCAATAGGCAAGCGTCAGCTGATTCATGTCGTGTTTCAAATAACGGATTTCGGTACCGTCGAAGGAAACGATGACTGTATCTTCATGCTCGTCGGTTTCCTTCGCGCGTAAAATAGCGGCAATTTCACCGATATCGCCGTTATAGACATGATCGTCGGGATTATTGACCAGTTGCAGCACCTTATCGTGCACGCGAAAAACATGATCGCCCATTTGCAATGACCGCTTCTGGTCCGTTTGCGGATTAAATTGATCCTGCAACGCCTCATTTATCTTATCGATTCCCGCGTTACCGCGATAAATCGGGGCAAGTACTTGAATATCTTTTGCCGTGTAACCCTTCTTGACGGCCCCGGCAGCGATTTGGCAGACGGCAGCAACCACCTGACTCTGGCCGCAACGGATGAAACGCCGATCCGGGCGCGGTTCCGTAATATCGCCAATTTTTCCTTCTTTGATCTGGTGAGCCAGTTCAATGATCGACGACCCTTCTGCCTGACGAAAAATCTCCGTAAGCCGGACAACCGGAACGACACCTGATTGAATTAAATCACTCAACACTTGGCCGGGGCCGACCGATGGCAGCTGATCTTCGTCGCCGACAATGACCATTTTTATGTCGTCGGGTAGTGATTTCAGCAGCTGATTGGCCAGCCAGATGTCGACCATCGACATTTCGTCGACGACAAGCAGGCGGCCTTGTACCGGATTATCTTCGTCATGCGTATACGTCGCGCCGCCGGTCCAACCGAGTAAGCGGTGAATCGTCAGTGCCGGTAATCCGGTCGACTCCTTCATGCGCTTAGCTCCCCGACCGGTCGGTGCAACAAGCAGGAAGGGATAAGGATGATCGCCATCGTAATCTTTCGGATCGAGCGACAAGCCGTTTAGTTCGGCATAGACATCGACTATGCCGCTGTCTCTTATACACATCTGACGCTGCCG
>UQRJ01000049.1 GCA_900543345.1 uncultured Sporolactobacillus sp.
AAGGTCTCGTGGGCTCGGAGATGTGTATAAGAGACAGGAGAAGCAATGCAGTGCGACGACTGCGCTATAAAAAGTGTTATTTTGTTTGAGAAATGGTAAAATGTGTTATGCTTAGGGTAAAGGCTAGCATATGGGGAGGAGCAAATAAAGTCTATGAAATCGACAGGTATTGTACGTAAAGTGGACGAGTTGGGGCGTGTCGTGATTCCGATTGAATTGCGCCGGACGATGAAGATCAAGGAAGGCGATCCGCTGGAGATTTTCACGGAAGACGACCGGATTATCTTTAAAAAGTATATTCCGAACATGGCCTGTCAGATTACGAACGAAGTATCGCCGGATAATCTCGTGCTGGCCAACGGAAAACTGATTCTGAGTCGTAAGGCGGCTAAACAAGTTGTCGAGGAGATTGAGAAATATATGGGTGAAGACACACATTCTTGATGTTTAGTTGCTTGACGCTTCCATCGCCATTCGTGAGGAAGCTTTTTTTATTATTTGCAAGTGGACGGCAGTGCGGTCGGTCATTCAGAGAATATTTGTTCGCTTTTTTGCCTGCTGGAGATGAACATGTGCTATAATCGTACTAATGATTTAAGCTGTTTGGAGGGCGGACAAATGGATTTTCAGCTTGTCTCCGATTATAAACCGCGCGGCGATCAGCCGGAAGCCATTGATGAATTGGTGAATGGTATCCAGAACGAGAAAAAGTTTCAGACGCTGCTCGGCGCCACCGGAACTGGTAAAACATTCACGATGTCGAATGTGATCGCCCAAGTGAAAAAACCGACGCTGGTCATTGCCCACAACAAAACGCTGGCCGGCCAGTTGTATAATGAATTTAAAGAATTTTTTCCGAATAATGCGGTTGAATATTTTGTTAGTTACTATGATTATTATCAGCCGGAAGCGTATATTCCGCAGACGGATACCTATATTGAAAAAGACTCCAGCATTAACGACGAGATCGATAAGCTGCGCCACTCGGCGACCAGCGCACTGTTCGAGCGACGCGACGTGATCATCGTCGCCAGCGTATCATGCATTTACGGTTTAGGCTCGCCAGAGGAATACAAGTCGCTCGTCGTTTCATTGCGGCCGGGGATGGAGATTGATCGTGACGACATGTTACGTAAATTGGTTGACATTCAGTACACACGCAATGACGTCGATTTTAGCCGCGGAACATTTCGTGTGCGCGGCGACGTCGTTGAGATTTTTCCGGCGTCGCGCGACGATCATTGCATCCGCGTTGAATTTTTCGGCGACGAGATCGACCGGCTGACGGAGATGGATCCGGTCACCGGCGAGGTAGTCGGCGAACGCAGCCACGCAGCCATTTACCCGGCGTCGCACTTTGTCACCGGGCATGACAAAATGCAGCGGGCGATTAAGAATATCAAGACCGAGCTCGAGCAGCAATTGCGGATGCTGAAGGACGAAGGCAAACTGCTGGAGGCGCAGCGGCTTGAGCAGCGGACGCGCTACGATCTGGAAATGATGGAGGAGGTCGGCTTCTGCTCCGGTATCGAAAACTATTCTCGCCATCTGACCTTTCGCCAGCCGGGAGAGGCGCCGTATACGTTGATGGATTATTTTCCCGACGATTATCTGGTGATGGTCGATGAATCGCACGCCACGCTGCCGCAGGTGCACGCGATGTTTAACGGCGACCGGGCGCGCAAGGATGTGCTGGTCGCCAACGGCTTCCGCCTGCCGTCGGCGAAAGACAATCGGCCGCTGACTTTTGCTGAATTTATCAGCAAGATTCATCAAGCCGTTTTCGTATCGGCGACGCCGGGCGACTTTGAACTGGAACATTCCGGGAAACCGGTGGAGCAGATCATTCGGCCGACGGGGCTGCTTGATCCGCAAATCGAGGTGCGGCCGATCAAGGGTCAGATTGATGATCTATACGCCGAGATCATCAAACGGGCGAAAAAGAACGAGCGTGTTCTCGTGACGACGCTGACGAAGAAAATGGCCGAAAATCTAACCGATTATCTCAAGGGGCTCGGTGTCAAAGTCAATTATCTACACTCGGAAGTCAATACGCTGGATCGGCTTGAGATTGTCCGCAATCTGCGCCGCGGCAAGTTCGATGTGCTGGTCGGCATCAACCTGCTGCGCGAAGGGCTCGATATCCCCGAAGTTTCATTGGTCGCTATTCTTGACGCCGATAAGGAAGGCTTCCTTCGTTCCGAGCGGTCGCTGATTCAGACGATGGGGCGGGCGGCCCGCAACGCGCACGGCAAGGTCATCATGTATGCCGATACGATCACCGATTCGATGCGGGCGGCCATCGCCGAAACTAACCGCCGCCGCCAGATTCAGGATGCCTTTAATGAAAAACATCATATTACGCCGAAAACCATTCAGAAATCCATTCCCGATCTGATCCGGGCGACACATAACGTGAACGAAGGCGACGGCAGGGACCAGAAGAAGAAGAAACACAAATTGACGAAGACAGAGCGCAGGAAGACGATTATCAGTATGGAAAAGGAAATGAAGAAAGCAGCCAAATCACTCGATTTTGAGCGGGCGGCCGAATTGCGCGATATCATTTTCGAACTGAAGGCGGAGGGGTAAACAGTCAATGGTAATGGAAAACATCGTGATCAAAGGCGCGCGTGAACACAATCTAAAGAATGTCAATGTCACGATTCCACGTGATAAAATGGTTGTCATCACCGGACTGTCCGGATCGGGAAAATCGTCGCTTGCTTTCGATACGATTTATGCCGAAGGGCAGCGTCGGTATGTCGAGTCGCTATCGGCCTATGCCCGCCAGTTTCTCGGCCAGACCAATAAACCCGATGTCGACGCGATTGAAGGTCTCTCGCCGGCGATTTCGATCGATCAGAAGACGACGAGCCATAATCCGCGCTCGACTGTCGGGACGGTCACGGAAATTTATGATTACCTTCGCCTGCTGTTTGCCCGCATCGGTCATCCGTTTTGCCCGACACACGGCGTTGAAATCAAGTCGCAGACGGTCGATCAGATGGTCGATCGAATCATGACTTATCCCGAGCGGACGAGGCTGCAGATTTTGGCGCCGATCGTCTCGGGGCGAAAGGGCACGCAAACCCGCTTGCTCGAAGACATCCGCAAGAAAGGGTATGTCCGCATTCGTGTTGACGGAACCATGCATGAGGTCGGAGAAAAGATTAAACTGGAAAAAAATAAAAAGCACACGGTCGAAGTCGTGATCGATCGGATTATTTTAAAACCGGGCATCGCCGGACGGTTGACCGATTCACTTGAAGCAGCGTGCAAGTTAACCGACGGACGTGTGCTGGTCGACATCGTCGGTGGGGATGAACTGCTTTTTTCCGAAAAATATGCCTGCCCTTACTGCGGTTTTTCCATTGGCGAACTGGAACCGCGTCTGTTTTCGTTCAACAGTCCATTCGGGGCTTGTCCGGATTGCGACGGGCTCGGATCGCGAATGGAGGTCGACCGCGATCAGGTGATTCCCGATCCGTCGAAATCGCTGGCCGACGGGGCGATTGTCGCGTGGCAGTCGACGAGCTCACGATACTATCCGCAACTGCTTAAAGCGGCTTGTGCCCATTTTGGCATCGACATGAACGTGCCGGTCAATCAATTGCCGAAAGATCACCTGCAGCTGGTTCTTTACGGTTCGCGGGCGGAACGATTCCATTTTTATTATGAGAGTGAGTTTGGCAATGTTTACGATAAAGACATCTATTTCGAAGGTGTGATTCCGAATATCGGCCGACGTTATCGGGAAACGACGTCGGACTTTATCCGTGAACAGATGGCAGGGTATATGCGGCAAAAATCCTGTCCGACCTGTCACGGCTACCGGCTGCGCCCGGAAGCACTGGCCGTACGGATCGGCGGAAAGCACATTGGCGAAGTGACCGAGATGCCGATCCGTGAGATGCTGGACTTTTTCAACGACCTGACACTGACCGATAAGGAACAAACGATCGCCCGGCTGATCCTTCGCGAGATCAAGCAACGGACTCAGTTTCTGATCGACGTCGGGCTCGACTATCTGACATTGAGCCGGCCGGCGGGAACGCTATCGGGCGGCGAAGCGCAGCGGATTCGTCTGGCGACGCAAATCGGCTCGCAGTTGATGGGTGTGCTCTATATTCTTGACGAACCGTCGATCGGCTTGCATCAGCGCGACAACCAGCGGCTGATCCGGACGCTTGAGCATATGCGCGATCTTGGAAATACGCTGATCATTGTCGAGCACGATGAGGATACGATGCTGGCTGCCGATTATATTATCGACATCGGTCCCGGTGCCGGAGCGCACGGCGGTCGGATCACCGCGCAAGGGACACCGAAAGAAATCATGGACAATCCGAATTCGCTGACCGGTCAGTATTTGTCGGGGAATAAATTTATTCCGATACCGGAAAAACGCAGAAAGGTTACTCGGCGCGCGGTAAAAATCTACGGGGCCAAAGCGAATAATCTGCAGAATATCGACGTCAGTTTTCCGCTCGGTGTGCTGACCGTCGTCACCGGCGTCTCCGGCTCGGGGAAAAGTACGCTGGTCAATGACGTCTTGTTTCGGGCATTGGCGCAGAAGTTAAACGGACGTCGGCAGGCGCCGGGCGAATTCCGCCGAATGAACGGCGTCAGCGAACTCGACAATGTCATTCAGATCGATCAGTCACCGATCGGGCGGACACCGCGTTCGAATCCGGCGACCTACACCGGCGTCTTTGATATGATCCGTGAGGTCTTTGCCTCAACCAATGAGGCGAAGGTGCGCGGCTATAAAAAGGGCCGGTTCAGTTTCAATATTAAAGGCGGACGGTGCGAAGCGTGCAGTGGCGACGGCATTATCAAGATCGAGATGCATTTTTTGCCCGATGTTTACGTGCCATGCGAAGTCTGTCACGGCAAACGCTATAACCGCGAGACGTTGGAAGTCACTTATAAAGGAAAAACGATTGCCGATGTACTCGATATGACAGTCGAGGACGCCCTTGCGTTTTTTAAAAACGTACCGCGGATTCGGCGTCGCCTGCAACCGCTGCAAGATGTCGGGCTCGGTTACGTTAAACTTGGCCAACCGGCGACGACCCTGTCGGGCGGTGAGGCGCAGCGCGTCAAACTGGCTTCTCAGTTATTCCGGCGGACGAAGGGACGCGCACTCTATATTCTCGATGAACCGACGACCGGACTTCATACAGACGATATTTCCCGGCTGATCGACGTTCTTCAGGCGCTGGTCGACGGCGGCGACAGCGTACTGATCATTGAGCATAATCTTGACGTGATTAAGTGCGCCGACTATCTCATCGATCTCGGACCGGAAGGCGGCGATCGGGGCGGAACGGTGGTGGCGACCGGAACACCGGAAGAGATCGCCGCGACGTCGGGTTCTTATACCGGGAAGTATTTGCAACCGATTCTCAGGCGTGACCGCAAACGGATGGCCGACCGTCTGGCCCGGCAGCAGCTGGCGGCCGCTAAAAACCACTGACGAATTTTTCCGGCGGAGCTTGTTTTCACGTGTCGGCATGGCGTATAGTGAGAAAAGAAATCTTCTTGGAGGATTGATGATGCAGAAAAAACTCTACCGTTCCACACAAAATCGCATGCTTGCCGGTATACTCGGCGGGATCGGTGAATACCTTAACATCGATCCGACGGTTGTTCGTGTTGTTTTTATTGCCCTTTGGATCGCTACCGCTTTTTTCCCGTGTGCGATTGCCTACGTGCTGATGTGGTTTATTGTCCCTGAACAGAGAGTGTGAAACGATTGATGAAGAGATGGTTTGCCAATGCACTGCTTAACGTGATCGTCAATATGCTCATTCTGATGACACTTGCCGGTTATCTGCATACGATGGTGCAGATTTCCAGTATTGGCACGGCATTTGCGGCCAGTGTCATCCTTTCGGTTCTGAACACGTTCATTCGGCCGCTGCTTTTGCTCTTGGCGTTGCCGATCACGATTCTGACGTTGGGATTTTTTATTTTCATCATCAATGCCCTGATGCTGATGCTGACATCGGCCATCTTGAGCCCGGCCTTTATCATCGACGGCTTCGGCAGTGCACTGATTATTGCGATCATCATGGCGCTGTGCCAGATGCTGATTCAAACCTTCATCATCGGTCCGTTGCGTAAACCGTAAGCATCGCAGCGGGCCGGTTTATGGTAAAATTGAACAAAGGCGGCCGGCAAGGGGCTGCCGCCTGAGAAAGTTAAACCTTCTCCGGGAGTGCTTTGCGAGCCAGAGAGCGCAAAAACGGATGGAACGGAGGTGTATGTGCTTTCCCGGAGATATCGCCTGGCTGGGACGGGATTGAAGCTTTCGGAATGCGTGCCGGCCTGATTGTTCAGGTGCATGATGAAAGAGCTGACCGTCGCACGGCGTGGCCGGACAGCACAGAACCAATGAATAAGATACGTGTGAGAGAACTGATCGAACATTTCGATCTAAAATTAGTCAGTGGGGAAAAGGGTATCGACCGGGAAATCATCGTCAGCGATATTTCACGGCCGGGGCTGGAAGTTGCCGGTTATTTTACTTATTATCCGCGACGCAGGCTGCAACTGCTCGGCCGGACGGAGCTGTCTTTTTTTAATGAACTGAGTACGGACGAACGCTATAAGCGGACGTCGAAATTGTGCACGCCGGAGACGCCGTGTATAGTGATTTCCCGTGGGATTGACGTGCCGCAGGAATTTATCATTTCGTCGAACAAACGAAATGTGCCGATTCTGCAGTCGAAGATGAAGACGACACGGCTGAGCAGTATGATTACCAATTATCTGGAATCGCGTCTTGCACCGATGATTGCCGTTCACGGCGTGCTGGTTGACGTCTATGGTGTCGGTGTGCTGATCACCGGCGAAAGCGGCGTCGGTAAAAGTGAAACGGCGCTGGAGCTTGTTAAACGCGGCCATCGACTGGTCGCCGACGATTCAGTGGAGATCCGCCAAGAAGGCGAATCCGAATTGATCGGAAACCCGCCTGAGCTGATTCAGAATCTGCTTGAGATCCGCGGGCTTGGTATTATTAATGTCATGACGTTATTTGGTGCCGGCGCGGTCAGAAACTATATGCCCGTATCGCTGGTTATTCATCTGGAGATTTGGGATAAGCATAAAGTTTACGATCGCCTCGGTCTCGAAGAAGAGACGACGAAACTGATCGACACGGAAATTCCGCGCATCGTCCTGCCAGTTCGTCCCGGCCGCAACCTGGCGGTGATTATAGAAGTGGCGGCGATGAATTACCGATTGAAAAATATGGGTTATCATGCAGCACAGCAGTTCTCCGACCGGCTGAACGATGCTCTGCACGAACATTGAATTGAGCGTTGCCGGCTGGCAACTGAGTGAGACAAGGTGGGTAGCAAATGAATCAGATCGAACCGCTGGATCGGGTCGCCCTGCAAATCGGCTCGATTCATATTTACTGGTACGGCACCATTATTTTGGTCGGCGTTCTGCTCGGCTTATGGCTGGCGGTACGTGAAGGAAAAAGGCGGGGCCTGCCGCCGGAAACATTTATGGATTTAATCTTATGGGCGGCTCCGATTGCCATCATCTTTGCAAGACTTTATTACGTCACGTTTGAGTGGGACTACTATTCGCAGCATCCGGCCGAGATCATTGCCATCTGGAAGGGTGGGATCGCGATCTACGGATCGTTGATCGGTGCGGTGATCACGGCGATTGTTTTCTGCCTCGTCCGCCGGATTTCCTTCTGGAAGTTGGCCGACATTGCGGCACCCAGCGTGATTCTCGGGCAAGCGATCGGGCGCTGGGGCAATTTTATTAATCAGGAAGCGCACGGCGGACCGACGACGCGGGCAGCGCTCGGACAGATGTATTTACCGGATTGGATTATCAATCAGATGTTGATTAACGGGACTTATTATATTCCAACCTTTCTTTATGAGTCAGTGTGGGATTTTGCCGGCTTTCTCGTTCTGCTTGTGCTGAGGCGAGTGAATTTGCGCCGTGGCGAACTTTTTCTTAGTTACGTCATCTGGTATTCGCTGGGGCGTTCTTATATCGAAGGCCTGCGTACCGACAGCTTGATGCTCGGATCGCTGCGCGTGTCGCAGTGGTTGGCTGTCGTACTTGTGGTTGTCAGCATCGCTGCGATTTTGTACTGGCGCCTAACGAATAAAAATCGTCCTCACTATCTGGATCGCTGATGACCATTTGCGGCGCCCGGAGTTTATCGGGATAAGCGGTGTAACTCGCGGCGGGGACGGAGTCGATGACGCATGACTGACAAAAAGACGAATGTTAACAACTTTTGAATGTTGCTTTTCTGTGATGGGCATCACATTGATTAACCTCTTAAAAGGGTATATATTAATTGAGTGATAAAAGTCACTCAACGAAAAAATGAAAACGTTTTAGAGGGAGGCAACAATCATGGTTCATTGGCTTCGTACCAGCAAGACTTCATCTGTCATTCTATTTTTACTTCGTATTTGGCTGGGCTGGAGCTGGTTAACCGCCGGCTATGAAAAGGTTTTCGGCCCCAAACCATTTGATGCGTCGGGATTTCTGAAGGGCGCGATTGCCAATCCGGTCAAAGGCCCGGAAGGTAATGTACTCTATGGGACGTATAATGCATTTCTCCAGCATGTCGCGCTGCCTGCTTCGCCGTTTTTCAGTTTTGCGGTGAAATGGGGCGAGTTGCTTGTCGGCCTCGGACTGATTCTCGGGACGCTGACGACTGCGGCCGTATTCTTCGGGTTGCTGATGAATTTTTCCTATCTGTTTGCCGGAACGCTGTCGACGAACCCGTGGGATATCCTGCTCGGCATCCTGATTTTGTTCGCCGGATTTAATGCCGGTAAAATCGGCGGCGATTATTGGGTGGTTCCGTGGATTCGCAGGACCGTCGGCGGCTGGTTCGGTAAAAAGAGTCACGGCGAAGCAGTCGGTTCGACAAAATAATCGTTATTTTTCATTAGAACAGAACAGGTTACCCTGGACATCGGGTGGAAAAACCCCGATGTCTGTTTTTTTGGGGGCGGACGTCCCTCCACAGCCGAGAGCATCGAATAAATCAAGTATGGTATACTTGTAGCGGTAGAAAACACGAGAAAGGGAGGCGGCGGCTCGATGAACCGTGAAAGTCATCTGTCCAAAAAACAGATCATTCCGCTGCGCTTCGACAGCGATTTTTTTTATCGGCGGGGTCTGGCCTGCTATCGAAAGGGCGAGTTAAGGCGTGCGAGCCGGTATATCGACCGTGCGCTGCGCATGAAACCGAATAATGTCGAATATCTGTGCCGGCAGGCGGAAATCCTGTCGGAACTTGAAGAATACGAATCATCGATCAGTTTGTTGCGAAAAGTTGTCCGAGATCTGGACAGCCGAATGACGGATTGTTATTTTTTTATGGCGAATAATTACGCTTATCTCGGTGAATTTGAGCAGGCGTTGACGGAGGTCAAGACGTATATCGCCCTAGAACCGCATGGCGCGTTTGCTCGGGAGGCACGCGAACTCTATGACATGTTATCGGGTGAGGAAACTGATCAAGTAGAGCAGGCGGAAAAAGAACCCGACTACGTCTGGCTTCATGAGCGAGGCAGAGCGGCATTGGAGCACGGCAGGCTGCAGGAGTCAGTCAACTTGTTCCAAGAAGTAGGGCGGAAGAAGAGCAGTTTCCTGCCCGCCCGCAATAATCTGGCTATTGCCTATTTTTCACTCGGTGAGGCCGAAAAAGCGGTGCAGACGGCCGAAAGCGTCTTGGCGAGCGATCCCGGCAATATTCATGCATTATGCAATCTGGCGGCTTTTTTTCATCAACTCGGTATGATGAGGAAAGCGAAAGCGGTCGTCCGGCGATTGGACGGCCTGCTGCCCGTGGTCCCGGAGTATTGCGGAAAGATCGGTTCCACTTATCTTTTCATCGGCGAGTATGAAAAAGCGTATCATTGGCTAAAAATAGCGGAGAAGCGCGGAGCGCCCTCTGACCAGGTTTTCAGTTTCTGGTTGGCACTGGCGGCTTTCCGTACGGGGCGACTAGCAGTAGCCGAGCGATGTTGGAAGGAGACCGATTATTTCAGTAGCAAGCCCTTTCATCCTTTCAAATACGGCAAGATTCAGGATATGATGTTTGAGCCGGATGCCAAGGATAATTTCATGGTACGCGATCTCATTCGGAAAGAAATTCGTGACAGCGGCCGCGCTTATCAGTTGTTTTCGTTGTTTTACCTATCGAGAAGCGGCGACAGACAGCTGATGCTGGAGGTGGCCCGCAGCGGACAGGATGCCCGCCTCCGCCAGCTGGCGCAGCGGTTTCTGAACGAGTCGCCGGCGTGCGGCAGCAGCCGTTTGAACGTCATGCGTCTGATTGAACAGATGAACGGTGGGGAAAAGGAAACGATGAGGCATCCTGAACTCTATAGTTTCTGGGCGGTGATCGACGAGATAGCCGGTCCGGGCGAATCGATCGATTGCAAAGGGTGGGCCGCGGCGCTCTACTATCTCTGGGAAAAGGAAGCCGGACGGCCGACTTCGCAAAAAACGGCGGCGGCGCGGGCCGAGACGACGGTATATCGGCTTCGGAAACATATTCGTGAGCTGACGGAGGTACTCGATAAAAAATGGACGGAAAAAACAGTTGATTGAATAACGACGCGGATGGTGAGCAGTTCTCTGGACTTTAATTCTCTCTTTCATTAGCATAGAAGTATCGATTGGTTAGATGATAATAATTATAATTTAAACGATCAGGGAAGGACGGGGTCGAAAATGGCTGAAGAAGAGAAGATCTACGATGTAATCATAGCCGGGGCGGGCCCGGCGGGAATGACGGCGGCCGTTTACGCAGCCCGAGCGAACATGGATACGTTGATGATCGAGCGCGGCATTCCCGGCGGGCAGATGGCGAATACGGAAGCTGTTGAGAATTATCCCGGCTTTGAATCGATTCTCGGACCGGATCTGTCGAATAAAATGTTCGAGCACGCCAAAAAGTTCGGTGCCGCTTATGCTTACGGCGACATTAAGGAAATCAAAGACGGCAAGTCGGTCAAGACAGTTGTTTGCGGCGGAGGGAAAGCGTACAAGGCGCGGACGGTCATCGTGACGACCGGTGCCGAGTACCGTAAACTTGGGGTTCCCGGTGAAAAAGAATTTGCCGGCCGCGGTGTGTCCTACTGCGCAGTTTGCGACGGCGCGTTTTTCAAAGGCAAGAAGCTGGCGGTGATCGGCGGCGGCGATTCGGCCGTCGAAGAAGGAACTTATCTGACACGTTTTGCATCGAGCGTGACGATCATTCATCGCCGCGATGCGCTGCGGGCGCAGAAAATCCTGCAGACTCGGGCATTCAATAACGACAAGATTCATTTTATCTGGAATACGATCTGCACGAAGATCAACAGTCAAGACGGCAAAGTCTCCGGTCTGACGTTGCATAATAAGAAAACAAACGAGGACTCCGAATTTCCGGTAGACGGCGTGTTCATCTATGTCGGCATGAATCCGCTCTCCGCACCGGTGAAGCATCTCGGTATCACCGATGAACACGGCTATATCGTGACCAATGAGCGGATGGAGACGACAATCCCCGGCATCTTTGCGGCCGGTGACATACGTCAGAAAGAATTGCGTCAGATTGTTACGGCGACGGGAGACGGGAGTATTGCCGCCGACAACGCGCAGAAATATGTGGAGAAATTGAAAGACGCATCGGCGGCAGTGAGCTAAAAGCCAATGCTTGTTTGTAACACGGCGGTCGCGCTCATTTGATTTCATCAGTGTTTAATGTGGATGTAACCTGTTTGCAATGAATAGGATGTTACTATATAGAAAGAATTGACCCCCCTTTTTATCAAATAGATGTCAGATTGAACAGCACGCGTGCCGATTGCCGCGTGTGTTTTTTTGCACTTGTCTGCCCGGTTCGGGGGGTGCTTTCTGATTTGTTCATTTTCGAGTATACTGTAGAAGAGAAGCGCCGCCTAAAGCGCGGGCGGTGTTTTGGAAAAAGACTGGCGACGGGGCGGATGAACGATGAAAGATATTCAAGTCGTGATTATTACCGGAATGTCGGGTGCGGGCAAAACGGTCGCGACCCGTGTTTTTGAGGACATCGGTTATTTTTGCATCGATAATCTGCCTCCGTCTCTCCTGTCCAAGTTCATCGACTTGATTGAAGACTCCGACTCGAGGAAACTGAATAAGTTGGCTCTGGTCATGGATCTGCGCGGACGAGAATTATTCGATTCGCTGTTTAAGTCGCTCGATGCGCTTAGCAAGGCGGAGAAAATCCGACCGAAAATTTTATTCCTGGATGCAAATGACGAAACACTGGTCCGGCGTTACAAGGAAACACGCCGATCGCATCCGCTGGCACCGAGGGGACGCCCGATAGAGGGCATCCGTCTCGAACGAAAAAAACTGGAAGAAGTCAAGGGCCTTGCCCAATATTATATCGATACGTCCGACATGACACCGAGGCAATTGCGTGATCAGGTCATTAATGATTTCGGAAACGAGTCGGAAACGTTCCGCATCAATCTGATTTCATTCGGGTTTAAATACGGTCTGCCAATTGACGCCGATCTGGTGTTCGATGTACGTTTTTTGCCAAATCCATATTATGTCAAGCACATGCGTCCACGGACCGGTCTTGATACTGTCTCTTATACACATCTCCGAGCCCACG
>UQRJ01000050.1 GCA_900543345.1 uncultured Sporolactobacillus sp.
GCTCGGAGATGTGTATAAGAGACAGAGACATTGCTTATGTCAGGATTGACCGCACAAGAAAAGTACCGGTGACGGTCCTTTTACGTTCCCTCGGCTTCAGCACCGATCAACAAATTATCGATCTTCTCGGCGATGAGGAATATCTTCACAACACGCTTGAGAAAGACAATACCGACAGCACAGATAAGGCGCTGGTTGAAATTTACGAACGTCTGCGCCCGGGTGAGCCGCCGACTGTCGAGAACGCCAAAAGCTTACTTGAGACGCGCTTTTTTGACCCGAAGCGTTACGACTTGGCCAATGTCGGCCGCTATAAAATGAACAAAAAACTGAGTATCAAGAACCGCCTTTTCAATCAGCGACTGGCGGAGAAGCTGATCGATCCGGAGACGGGCGAGATTGTGGCGAATGAAGGGACGCTACTCGACCGTCGGACACTCGACAAGCTTCTGCCGATTATTGAAAAGAAACTGGGCTTCGTTGAATATAAACCGACGGAGGGCGTTATTTCCGGCCAGACGATCCGCCTGCAGTCGATCAGTGTTTATTCACCGCTTGAAGAAGACCACGGCAAAGTGATAAAAATCATCGGCAACTGCGGGATCGATAAGTCGATTAAACATATTACGCCGGCAGATATCCTCTCGTCGATCAATTATTTCTTTAACTTAATGCACGGGATCGGCAACACCGACGACATTGACCATCTGGGCAACCGTCGCCTGCGTTCGGTCGGCGAACTGCTGCAAAATCAATTTCGTATCGGCCTGTCGCGGATGGAACGGGTCATCCGCGAAAGAATGTCGATTCAGGATACAAACAGCATTACGCCGCAGGCATTGATCAATATTCGTCCGGTTATTGCCTCGATTAAAGAATTCTTCGGCAGCTCACAGCTGTCGCAGTTCATGGATCAGACCAATCCGCTGGCCGAACTGACCCACAAAAGAAGGCTGTCCGCTCTTGGACCGGGCGGTCTGACGCGTGAACGTGCCGGCATGGAAGTCCGGGATGTTCACTACTCTCATTACGGTCGGATGTGCCCCATTGAAACGCCTGAAGGCCCGAATATCGGCTTGATTAACTCATTGTCCACCTATGCGCGGGTCAATAAGTATGGCTTTATTGAGACGCCGTACCGTCGCGTGGATCCGGAGACAGGCAAGGTTACCAACCATATTGATTACCTGACGGCCGATGAAGAGGATAATTATGTAGTCGCCCAGGCCAACGCGGAATTAAATGAAGACGGTTCGTTCAAAAGCGATCATATTCTTGCCCGGTTCCGCAGCGAAAATCTTGTCGTTCATCCTGACGGCGTCGATTATATGGATGTATCGCCGAAACAAGTTGTATCCGTTGCTTCCGCCTGCATCCCTTTCCTAGCCAACGACGACTCGAACCGGGCGCTGATGGGTGCGAATATGCAGCGCCAAGCGGTCCCGCTTCTGCAACCGGAAGCGCCGATCGTTGGCACGGGTATGGAATATGTATCGGCGCGTGACTCCGGCGCGGCGATTCGTTCAAAGCATCGCGGCCGCGTCGACTATGTTTCCGCCAACCGCATTAGCGTACGGACATTGGAGAACGTCGACGGTCACGAAACGGAAGGCGATCTTGTTAATTATAAACTGTCCAAATTCGAACGGTCGAACCAGGGCATGTGCTACAATCAGAAGCCGATTGTAAGAAGCGGCATGATAGTGGATAAAGGTGAGATCATTGCCGACGGTCCGTCGATGGATCAGGGCGAGCTGGCACTTGGCCGTAACGTACTCGTCGGATTTATGGAATGGAACGGCTATAATTACGAAGACGCCGTCATTATGAGCGAAAAACTCGTGAAAAATGACGTCTATACGTCAATCCATATTGAAGAATATGAATCGGATGCACGCGATACAAAACTTGGTCCCGAAGATATTACCCGCGATATCCCCAATGTTGGCGACGATGCCTTGAAGAACCTGGATGAACGCGGGATCATTCGCATCGGTGCGGAAGTGCGCGACGGTGATATTTTGGTGGGCAAAGTCACGCCGAAAGGGGTCACTGAACTGACGGCCGAAGAGCGCTTGCTTCATGCCATTTTCGGTGAGAAAGCGCGTGAAGTCCGCGATACGTCGTTGAAAGTGCCGCACGGGGGCGGCGGCATTGTCCGCGATGTCAAGATCTTTACCCGCGATGCCGGCGACGAGCTGCCGCCAGGTGTTAATGAATTGGTCCGCGTGTACATCGTTCAGAAACGTAAAATTCACGAGGGCGACAAAATGTCCGGACGCCACGGGAACAAGGGTGTCATCTCGAAGATATTGCCGGAAGAGGATATGCCTTATTTGCCGGATGGCCGGCCGCTGGATATCATGCTGAATCCGCTTGGCGTACCGTCGCGGATGAACATCGGCCAGGTGTTGGAACTTCACCTTGGCATGGCGGCGAGAAAACTGGGCATTCACGTGGCGACACCGGTATTCGATGGCGCACGCGACGAAGATGTGGCCAGTACGCTTGAGGAGGCCGGCTTGCCGAAAGATGGCAAGACTGTCCTATATGACGGCCGGACGGGCGAACCGTTCGACAATCGCGTATCGGTCGGCGTGATGTATATGATTAAACTAGCTCACATGGTCGACGATAAACTGCATGCCCGTTCGACCGGACCGTATTCACTGGTTACCCAACAGCCGCTCGGCGGCAAGGCACAGTTCGGCGGCCAGCGCTTCGGCGAAATGGAAGTGTGGGCGCTGGAAGCTTACGGCGCCGCTCATACGCTGCAGGAAATTTTGACCGTTAAATCCGACGATGTGGTCGGACGTGTGAAAACGTATGAAGCAATCGTCAAAGGTGAAAATCTGCCCGAACCGGGCGTTCCGGAAGCATTTAAAGTCTTAATTAAGGAACTGCAAAGCCTGGGAATGGATGTAAAAGTACTTGCTGCAGATAAATCGGAGATTGTCATCAAAGAACTGGACGATGAAGAAGATTCTCCCGAAGAAAGTAGCATGAATGTTAAAGTCTGAATCGGCCGCACCGCGTAAATATATTGAAAATATAAGGGAGGATGCCCCTTGCTGGATGTTAATAAATTTGAGTATATGAAGATTGGTTTGGCATCGCCGGATAAAATCCGCTCATGGTCGCACGGAGAAGTGAAAAAACCGGAAACCATTAACTACCGGACACTGAAACCGGAGAAAGACGGATTGTTCTGCGAACGCATCTTCGGACCGATTAAGGACTGGGAGTGCCACTGCGGGAAATATAAGCGCGTCAGATACAAGGGCGTTGTTTGCGATCGTTGCGGTGTCGAAGTCACGCGGTCGAAGGTACGTCGGGAACGGATGGGCCATATCGAACTGGCCGCTCCGGTTTCGCACATCTGGTATTTCAAGGGCATCCCGAGTCGGATGGGTCTTTTGCTCGACATGTCGCCGCGGGCGCTCGAGGAAGTCATTTACTTTGCATCTTATGTTGTTACCGAACCGGGAGACACACCGCTGGAAAAAAAGCAGCTGCTCTCCGAAAAAGAATATCGCAGCTATCGGGAAAAATACGGTAATGCTTTCAAAGCCGGCATGGGCGCCGAAGCAATCAAAAAATTGCTGCTGGATGTAGATTTGGATAAAGAATCGGTGGCGCTGCAGGAAGAACTGAAGAGTGTTCAGGGTCAGCGCCGTACGCGGGCAATCAAACGGCTAGAAGTCGTTGAAGCATTTCGTGAATCCGGTAATCAGCCGTCGTGGATGATTCTCGACGTGCTGCCGGTCATTCCGCCGGAACTTCGCCCGATGGTTCAACTGGACGGTGGACGTTTTGCCACTTCCGACTTGAACGACCTCTACCGCCGAGTGATTAACCGCAATAACCGGCTGAAGCGGCTGCTGGAACTGGGGGCGCCGAGCATTATTGTCCAGAATGAGAAGCGGATGCTTCAGGAGGCTGTCGATTCACTGATCGACAACGGTCGTCGCGGCCGTCCGGTGACCGGTCCGGGCAATCGTCCGTTGAAATCCCTGTCGCATATGTTGAAAGGGAAGCAGGGCCGATTCCGTCAGAACTTGCTTGGCAAACGGGTCGACTATTCCGGCCGTTCTGTCATTGCCGTTGGACCGACGCTGCAGATGTACCAATGCGGACTGCCGAAGGAAATGGCGCTGGAACTGTTTAAGCCCTTCGTGATGAAGGAACTTGTCGGCCGCGGTATTGCCAGCAACATTAAAAGTGCCAAACGTAAAGTGGAAAAAGTCAGCCCGGAAGTCTGGGGCGTGCTCGAAGACGTCATCAAAGAACATCCGGTCCTGCTGAACCGTGCACCGACGCTGCATCGCCTCGGCATTCAGGCTTTTGAACCAAGAATTGTCGAGGGGCGTGCCATTCGCCTGCATCCGCTTGTCTGCACGGCTTATAATGCCGATTTTGACGGTGACCAGATGGCGGTACACGTTCCGTTGTCAACCGAAGCACAGGCAGAGGCCAGGCTGCTGATGCTGGGGGCTCAAAACATTCTCAACCCGAAGGACGGTAAACCGATTGTTACGCCTTCTCAGGATATGGTGCTGGGAAATTATTACCTGACGCTGGAGCGAAAGGGAGCCATCGGCGAAGGCAAGGTCTTTAAAGATGTCAATGAAGCATTAATGGCTTACCAGAACGGTTATGTTCATCTGCATACGCGGATTGCCATCCCGGCGGTATCGCTTCATAATCCGACATTTACGGAAGAGCAGAACAAACAGTATTTATTAACAACGGTCGGCAAGACAATTTTTAATCAGATTCTGCCGCATTCTTTTCCGTACATCAATGAACCGACGGATCATAATCTTCAGGTGGAAACGCCGGCCAAGTATTTTGTGCCGATGGGGACGGACATCCCGCGGGAAATCGCAAAGCGCGAGGAAGTACCGCCGTTTAAAAAGGGCTATCTCGGGCATATCATCGCCGAAGTGTTTAAACGCTATAAAGTCACGGAAACATCGAAATTTCTTGATCGCCTGAAGGCACTTGGTTTTCATTATTCGACAAAATCCGGCATTACCGTCGGTGTCTCCGACGTCACCGTACTTCCGGAGAAAAAGCAGATTCTGGCGAAGGCCGAAGCCGACGTACAGAAAGTTCTGAAGCAGTTCCGCCGCGGCTTGATTACCGAAGAGGAGCGCTATGAGCGGGTTGTCGGCATTTGGAGCGATGCGAAAGACACGATTCAATTGAAATTAATGGATTCGCTGGAGAAGACGAACCCGATCTTTATGATGAGCGATTCGGGGGCCCGAGGCAATGCCTCCAACTTTACACAGTTGGCCGGCATGCGGGGGTTAATGGCCGATCCGTCGGGCCGAATCATCGAACTGCCGATCATCTCGAGCTTCCGCGAAGGCTTGACCGTGCTGGAGTACTTCATTTCCACACACGGCGCGCGCAAAGGGCTTGCCGACACCGCACTGAAGACGGCCAACTCAGGTTATCTGACCCGCCGACTGGTCGACGTTGCTCAGGACGTTATTGTCCGCGAAGACGATTGCGGCACAGATCGCGGTGTGAAGGTTCGGGCTATCCGTGAAGGAAACGAAGAAATCGAAGGCCTGTATGACCGGCTGGTCGGCCGGACAGCGAACGAGACGGTGCGCGATCCGAAGACCGATGAAGTGATCGTGAAGAAAAATGAGCTGATCAATGAAAATCAGGCCTCATGGATTGTAAATGCCGGTATCGAAGAGGTCGAGATTCGTTCGGTGTTTACGTGCGATACGCGGCACGGTGTGTGCAAGAAATGTTACGGCCGTAACCTGGCGACAGGCTCCGAAGTTGAGGTCGGCGAGGCAGTCGGCATTATTGCCGCCCAGTCGATCGGCGAACCGGGCACTCAGCTGACGATGCGTACGTTCCATACCGGCGGCGTTGCCGGCGACGACATCACGCAGGGGCTTCCGCGTATTCAGGAACTGTTCGAGGCGCGTAACCCGAAAGGGCAGGCGACCATTTCTGAAATTGACGGCGAGGTTACGTCGATCAAAGATCTGAAAGACAAACGCGAGATTGTTGTAAAGGGTGCGCTGGAAACGCGGACATACTCAGTCCCGCTCAGCGCGCGGATGAAGATCAGCGAGGGCAGCAAGGTCAAGGCCGGCCAGTCGCTGAACGCAGGCTCGATCGATCCGAAAGAATTGTTGCATGTCGTTGGACTGAGCGGCGTTCAGGACTACCTGCTCCGCGAAGTACAGAAAGTTTACCGTATGCAGGGCGTTGAAATCGGCGATAAACACGTCGAAGTGATGGTCCGGCAGATGATGCGCAAGATTCGCGTGATCGACAGCGGCGATACGTCGGTTCTCCCCGGAGCGCTGGTCGACATTCATCGCTTTAAGGACGACAATAGGGAAGTACTGTTACATCACAAACTGCCGGCAACCGGCCATCCGGTTTTGCTCGGTATCACCAAGGCAGCTCTCGAAACCGAATCGTTCCTGTCGGCGGCTTCGTTCCAGGAGACGACTCGTGTATTGACCGATGCGGCGATTAAGGGAAAGACCGATGAACTGGTCGGTTTGAAAGAGAACGTGACGATCGGCAAACTAATCCCTGCAGGAACGGGTATGTCGAGATACCGTAATATCAAAGTGGTTACGGCGGACGATGAAAAGAAGACAGAGGCCGAGAAACCCGTCGACGAGCTGATCGATCAGAAAAGCTGACGGGGGTGTTGACAACGCAGAAGGCCGGATGCTATTATAGCTGAGTGTTCTTGAACAATTGTTGCTTTGGAGGATGAACCGTGATATCTTATGAAAAAGTAACACGTGCAAAGAACGGGATTGTCATCGGCACGAAACAGGCGTTGAAGGCATTGAAAGAAGGCCTGGTCAGTGAGGTCGTTATTGCCGAAGATGCTGATATCCGTGTCACGAATAAAGTCGTAACGGTGGCAAAAGAACTGCGCGTACCGGTTGCCCGTGTGGATTCGATGAAGAAACTGGGGCAAGCCTGCGGCATCGAGGTCGGTGCATCGGCTGTCGCAATTAAAAGATAATGTTTTTGCGGAAGAGCAATCTTTTGCAAAAACGCTTTTTTGCGCAAAAAAGAACCGCCTGGATCAGTGGAACTAGTAATTGAAGGGAGGAAAAAGATTATGCCTACGATTAATCAACTTATTCGCCAAGGACGTAAGTCGAAAATCAGAAAGTCGACGGCTCCTGCTCTGAACAGAGGATATAATAGTTTTCAGAAGTCATTGACCGATGATTACGCTCCGCAAAAGCGCGGTGTTTGTACACGTGTGGGAACGCTGACACCGAAGAAACCGAACTCTGCGTTACGCAAGTACGCCCGTGTTCGTCTGTCGAACAATATTGAGGTCAATGCGTATATCCCGGGGATCGGCCATAACCTGCAGGAACACAGTGTCGTCCTGATTCGCGGCGGCCGCGTGAAGGACCTTCCTGGTGTGCGTTATCACATCATTCGCGGCGCACTCGATACGGCCAGCGTCGTCGATCGTAAACAGGGCCGCTCGAAATACGGCGCCAAGAAGCCGAAGAAGTAAGTTTGTAAAAAAAGGAAAGGGGGAGTGATGATGCCGAGAAAAGGACCTGTTGAACGAAGAGACGTTGCGGCCGATCCGATTTATAATTCGAAACTGGTGACGCGACTGATCAACCGGCTGATGAAGGACGGCAAGAAGGGCAAGGCTCAAACCATTCTCTATAAGGCTTTTGATCTGGTCAAGGAACGCACTAATCAGGAACCGATGGAGGTATTTGAGCAGGCGTTGAAAAACGTCATGCCGGTCCTGGAAGTCAAAGCCCGCCGTGTCGGCGGCTCCAACTATCAGGTGCCGGTCGAAGTACGCCCGGAGCGGCGGACGACGCTCGGTCTGCGTTATCTTGTTAACTACTCGCGGCTGCGCGGTGAAAAGACAATGATCGAGCGATTAGCCAACGAAATCATCGACGCATCCAACAATACGGGGGCTTCGGTTAAGAAACGCGAAGATATGCATAAAATGGCGGAAGCTAACAAGGCTTTTGCTCACTATCGTTGGTAAATGAAGAACTGCAAGGGAAGGAGTGTGAATGATGGAAAGGGATTTCTCGTTGGAAAAAACCCGTAATATCGGTATCATGGCGCACATTGATGCCGGCAAGACCACAACGACCGAACGTATCCTGTATTATTCCGGCCGCATCCATAAAATCGGCGAGACTCATGAAGGAAATACGCAGATGGACTGGATGGCGCAGGAAAAGGAACGCGGCATTACAATTACGTCTGCAGCAACGACTGCGCAGTGGAAGGGTTATCGGGTCAACATCATCGATACACCGGGACACGTTGATTTCACCGTTGAAGTCGAGCGGTCGTTGCGCGTGCTCGACGGTGCCGTGACGGTGCTGGATGCGCAGTCCGGTGTTGAACCGCAAACGGAGACGGTTTGGCGGCAAGCGTCAAACTACGGTGTACCGCGGATCGTGTTCGTCAATAAAATGGATAAAATTGGCGCCGATTTTCTCTATTCCTGCAAGACGCTTCATGAGCGCCTGCAGGCTAACGCACATCCGATTCAGCTGCCGATGGGTGCCGAAGACGACTACCGGGGCGAGATCGATCTGATCAATATGAAAGCCTATATTTATGAAGACGAGCTGGGATCGATTGTCGACGCAGAAGAGATTCCGGATCAATACAAAAAACAGGCTGAGGAATATCGCGATAAGTTGGTCGAAGCCGTTGCCGATGTCGACGATGGTATTATGGAAAAGTATCTGGACGGGCAGGAGATTACGGTTCCGGAACTGAAAGCCGCCATCCGCAAGGCTACATGCCAGGCTAAGTTTTACCCGGTTCTATGCGGTTCGGCCTTTAAAAATAAGGGCGTTCAGCATGTGCTGGATGCGGTAATCGATTATCTTCCTTCACCCCTGGACGTTCCGCCGATCAAGGGAACACTTCCGGATACTGAAGAAGAAGAAGAGCGCGTAGCGGACGATAACGAACCTTTTTCCGCTCTGGCGTTTAAAGTGATGACCGACCCTTATGTCGGTAAACTGACTTTCTTCCGTGTCTATTCCGGAACGGCTGAAGCCGGATCTTACGTGCAGAACTCGACGAAAAATTCACGTGAACGTCTCGGCCGTATTTTGCTGATGCATGCCAATCACAGGACCGAAATTAAAAAAGTCTATTCCGGAGATATCGCCGCGGCGGTCGGTCTGAAGAATACGACGACCGGTGATACGCTGTGCGATGAAGATCATCCGATCGTGCTTGAATCGATGAAATTCCCCGATCCGGTCATCCACGTCGCCATTGAACCGAAATCAAAAGCCGATTCAGATAAAATGGATGCCGCTTTGGCCAAACTGGCTGAAGAAGACCCGACTTTTAAAACACATACGGATGAAGATACCGGCCAAACGATCATTGGCGGCATGGGCGAACTTCATCTTGACATCATTGTCGATCGTCTGCGCCGTGAATTTAAAGTTGACGCCAATGTCGGCAATCCGCAAGTTGCTTATCGTGAAACGCTGACCAAGCCCGGTAAAGCGGAAGGGAAGTTCATCCGTCAGTCCGGCGGCCGCGGCCAGTACGGACATGTATGGATCGAATTCGAGCCACAGCCGGAAGGCAGCGGGTTTATCTTTGAGAACAAGATTGTCGGCGGTGTTGTTCCACGTGAATATATTCCTGCTGTTGAAACGGGACTGAAGGAAGCACTGCAGAACGGTCTGCTTGCTGGGTATCCGATCATCGATGTCAAAGCGAGCCTGGTCGACGGTTCGTATCACGAGGTCGATTCGAGTGAAATGGCCTTCAAGATTGCGGCTTCGATGTCCCTGAAAGCAGCGAAGAAAGTCTGCGCCCCAGTGATTCTTGAACCGATCATGAAAGTCGAGGTTACGATGCCGGAAGAATACTTGGGCGACATTATGGGCGACATTACCAGCCGCCGCGGTCGTGTCGACGGCATGGAAGCTCGTGCCGGCGCACAGGTTGTGACCGCTCACGTCCCGCTGGCCGAAATGTTCGGCTACGCGACTTCGCTTCGCTCTGCCACACAAGGTCGTGGAACATTTACGATGCAATTCGATCACTATGAACAAGTACCGAAGAACGTCAGCGAAGAAATTATTAAGAAGACAACCGGCGAATAAAGACGGTTGCAGCGTCGGATTGTCACTGAAGGTATTTTATTGTAAGCTAAGGGGGACGGCACAGGGCTACAGTGCCGAAATCCTTACTGCATATACATTTCAACTTGTTTTTAATTAAAGGAGGATTATAAAATCCATGGCTAAAGAACATTATGTACGCAACAAGCCACATGTCAACATTGGTACTATCGGCCACGTCGACCATGGGAAAACAACATTGACGGCGGCTATTACCAAAGTCCTTGCCAAGAAAGGTCTGGCGCAAGAACGTGCTTACGATTCGATTGACGGTGCTCCTGAGGAAAAGGAACGCGGCATCACGATTTCGACAGCACATGTTGAATATGAAACGGAAAAACGTCATTATGCACATGTTGACTGCCCCGGGCACGCCGACTATGTCAAGAATATGATTACCGGTGCGGCGCAGATGGACGGCGCGATTCTTGTCGTCTCCGCCGTGGACGGCCCGATGCCCCAGACACGTGAGCACATTTTGCTGGCTCACCAGGTCGGTGTTCCGTCGATCGTCGTTTTCCTGAACAAAACCGATCAGGTCGACGATCCCGAATTGCTTGAGCTGGTTGAAATGGAAGTTCGCGACCTGCTGAGTGAATACGGTTATCCGGGTGACGACGTGCCGATTATCAAGGGTTCTGCATTGAAAGCCTTGCAGGGCGATCCTGAAGAAGAAAAGCATATTCAGGAATTGATGAACACGGTCGACAGCTACGTTCCGACGCCTGTCCGTGACAACGATAAACCGTTCCTGATGCCGGTCGAGGATGTTTTCTCGATTTCCGGCCGTGGGACGGTTGCCACCGGTCGTGTTGAGCGCGGTACGGTCAAGATCGGCGACGAAGTAGAAATTCTCGGATTGACCGACCAACCGAAAAAAACGGTTGTTACCGGCGTTGAGATGTTCCGTAAGACACTGGACTTCGCCGAAGCCGGCGATAACATCGGCGCGTTGCTGCGCGGTGTTGACCGCGACGGCGTTGAACGCGGCCAGGTGTTGATTAAACCGGGTACGGTGACTGCTTATAAAAAGTTCAAGGCTCAAGTGTATGTTTTAAAGAAAGAAGAAGGCGGCCGTCATACACCGTTCTTCTCGAACTACCGGCCGCAGTTCTACTTCAGGACAACGGACGTAACTGGAACGATCACCCTTCCGGAGGGCACCGAAATGGTGATGCCGGGCGACAACGTCAATATGGATGTTGAACTGATCGCTCCGATCGCCATTGAAAAAGGAACAAAGTTCACGATTCGTGAAGGCGGACATACGGTTGGCGCCGGAACGGTTTCCGAAATCGAAGGTTAATTTAATCTTACAAAGGCGTCTCCAAGGAGGCGTCTTTTTTATGGACAATTTTCGGAACAATCCGGAATGCCGACATCGTTCATGTTGATCTTGTAACGCTTATTTTTTATAATAAAGCTCTGTTAGACTTGGCTGTCGTCTTTCGTTGCAGACGTTCCCCCGGCTTGCTTTTCCCGCCGGAATCTCGCGTTTTCCGCTCCAAACCATGGCCCAACACAAACAACATTATTTTTAAGCAGAGCCTATAATAAAAAAAGTCGCTGGCCAAGTGATGCCAATCTTGCTTTGTACTTATCATTCGAGTATAATAGGGAGGTTGGTTTCGGCAATGATGCGGAAGGTTGCGGATACACCCGGCTCCTTTGCCAAGGCGGGGTAGACGGAAATTTTCGTGGAGCAAGTCTATTTTTGAAAAATGGACGACAAAAGGAGGGAATGTTACATGGCAAAGCAAAAAATACGCATTCGTTTGAAGGCATATGATCATCGGATTTTGGATCAGTCGGCCGAAAAAATTGTTGAAACGGCAAAACGTTCGGGTGCCAAAGTGTCCGGACCGATTCCGCTTCCGACCGAGAAATCGGTTTATACGATTCTGCGAGCGGTACACAAGTATAAGGATTCACGCGAACAGTTCGAAATGCGTACGCATAAACGGTTGGTCGATATCGTTGAGCCGACGCCGCAGACGGTGGATTCGTTGATGAGACTGGATCTACCGTCCGGCGTCGACATCGAAATCAAATTATAAATGAACTCAGCATATTGGAGGTGTAACGGATGAGAAAAGGAATCTTAGGGAAAAAGATCGGCATGACGCAGATTTTTTCCAAAAACGGCGATGCCGTTCCCGTAACGGTTGTCGACGTAGCCGGTAATGTGGTTTTTCAGAAGAAGACAAAAGAGACAGACGGCTATGAGGCAATTCAACTCGGCTATGATAATAAAAAAGCTTCTCGTACGACAAAACCGGCGAAAGGACATGCGGACAAAGCGAAAGCCTGTCTCTTATACACATCTCCGAGCCCACGAGACCCTAAGA
>UQRJ01000051.1 GCA_900543345.1 uncultured Sporolactobacillus sp.
GAGATGTCTTAGGGTCTCGTGGGCTCGGAGATGTGTATAAGAGACAGCTCTATTGCCGGTCAACAGGATATCGAGAGTGATCACGTCCGGATGAAACCGGTCCAATTTAGTCAATGCATCGCTGCCGTTTCTAGCCGTCGCAACGACTTTCAAGAATGGGTCTTCCTCGATCATCGCCTTCAAAGTCAGACGCATAAATGCAGAATCATCGACGATCATGACACGAATGTCATTCATTCGCTTCGCCTCCTGAAGCGACTGAAATAGTTTTTCACCTGTTCAGTAAAAGACGGGCGAACGAGCGGAACGCTTGAGTTGTCAACGAGAAAAGAAGCGGCAAGCAATCTCATCTCCATGCTGTAACGCGCATTCGGATAGCAAAGCAGGCAAGGCATCCGGCATTTGACCGACCGTGGTACGAATCGGTCACGATGCAGTGCCGTCAGCCGACGCATATCGGCACCAAGAAATTTTTTTGCCGCAGCCGACAACCGTCGCCAAGTCGCCTGACCTTCGCGCGAAGATTCCACCATGTTAACGACGCAAGAGATATCAAGAGACGGATTGGCCGCCAGTAATAATTTCAGCGCCGAGTAGCCGTCGGTTATCGCTGTCGGCTCCGGCGTCGTGACCAGTACGATCCGATCGACCGCCAGCATAAAATAAATCAGATTTTCGGAAACTCCGGCACCGAAATCCAGAAGGATAACGTCGAAACGGCTGCGCAACGCTTCGATCTGTTCCAGAACAACCTGCAAATTTGCCTGATTGAAATGAAAGAGTTGATTGAGACGGTTTCCCCCGGAGATATAGAAAACTTCGTTCGGCCCACGTATCACGACATCTTCCAGTTCAAGATGATCATGGATACAGTCTACTAGTGAATACGGAGCTTCGCGACCGAACAAACAGCCAATATTGGCCATTCCGACATCCAAATCGATGATCAGCACGCTTTTATTCAACGCTCGGAGCGCAATGGAAAAGTTAGCACAGAATACCGATTTTCCGACACCGCCCTTTCCGCTGATGACAGCAACAATTTGTGCCCGCTTCCTTCGATGCTGTTTCCGTAATGCCAGTTTTCTCAGCTTCTCAGCCTGATCACTGCTCATCTTCTTCACCCAGCATTCGAGCGGTCAATCTGCCCGCATCGGCGGCAAGCAAATCGTCGGGGACATTCTGACCGTTTGTTATGTACAAAATCTGCTTATGCGGTACATGGAGTAATAGACTGACAATTGCCCCGCAGGTCGCCGTTTCATCTACTTTTGAAATAATCAGTTCATTTACCGCCAGCCGCTCGAAATGCCGGATCAGCAACTGAAGATCCGTATATCTCGCTGTCGCGGCAAGCACAAGGCAAAGATTAATCGGTGCCAATCCATCGGTCAGCCGCCGGATCTCATCTACATAAGACGCGTCCTGAAAATTGCGGCCCGCCGTATCGATATAGACTCGGTCATAAGTTGCATACTTATCGACCAGCAAACGAAATTCGTCACGCGTATAGGCCACATCCATCGGTACGTTTAATATTTCCGCATATGTCTGCAGTTGACCGATTGCAGCAATACGGAAGGTATCCAATGAAATAAAAGCGACTTTTTTTCCGCCTTCCAGTACCTCTTTCCCCGCTAATTTGGCAATGGTTGTCGTTTTTCCGACACCGGTCGGGCCAACAAACATGACGTAACGCTGAGCCGCCGGAATGGATTTCAGGAAGCGGGCCGGACGCAGCCGGCGAATCAGCTCAGCCTTCAGTAAACGAACCATTTCCGCTTCGTCGAGATGTTCATCGGCTTGATACCACTTCTTTACAAGCGTCTGCGCCAGGTCGTCGGCATCCTCCACTTGCAAATCCTGAACGATCAGGCGTGAGTGAAGTTTCTCAACGTATTTTGGCCCTGCCAGCCATTTATGAACATTCGCCGAGATACCGTGGCCGAAATCAGGCCGATGGAGAGCAGCAGCCCTATCATCTGTTTTTTCGGCAGTTTCCATCTGTTTCTTAAACAGCGTATCCGTTTCGGTATCGACCCCTGCCAGCACTTCCACCTGCTGTTTTTTAATCAGGTTGAAAAAGCGACCGTTCGTTACTTTTCTGGTACGAAAAATAACCGCATCGCTGCCCAGTTCCCGCTTAACTTTTTCAAGAGCCAGACTCATCGTCGGCGCAGTAATCTTTTTCATTTTCATGCCGCATCCAGCACTCCAATGCTTTGAATTTCTACATCCGTTTCCAGTTCATTATAGGATAGAACATGAACATTTGGAAAGTAACGTTCGGTCAACTGACGCACATACATTCGGATAAGCGGAGAACAAAGGATGACCGGATCGCTGTCCATATCGCTCCATTTTTCAATCAATGCCGATAAATTTTTCAGCACCTGAGTGGTGATCGACGAATCGAGGGCCAAGTAATTACCATGCTCGGTTTTTTGCACGGCACTGTTGATCTTTCGTTCTAGATCCGGGCTGATTGTTAATACTTTCAACGCTTCGCCTTCTCGCGTAAACTGTTCCGTAATTTGCCGCGAGAGCGCCTGGCGAACATATTCGGTCAGTAAACCGGCATCTTTCGTCATCGTTGCATAATCCGCCAAGGTTTCGAAGATAACGGGTAGATTGCGAATCGACAAACGTTCTTTCAGTAGATTGACCAAGACTTTTTGCACATCGCCGAGACTCAGTGGTTCCGGTGTGACAGCCTCCACCAAAGCCGGAGAATGCTCTTTCAGATGGTCGATGAGTTGCTTGGTCTGCTGGCGGCCCAGCAATTCCCACGCATGACGGCGCAGTACCTCAGTCAGGTGAGTCGAGACGACCGACGGCGGATCGACAACCGTATATCCAGCTAATTCGGCCTTTTCTTTCATCTGTTCATCAATCCACAGTGCTTTTAGTCCGAATGCCGGCTCCGTCGTTTCGATTCCTTTAACCGATTGATCCTCAACACCGGGACTCATTGCCAGGTAATGATCTAACATCAATTGTCCCTTGGCGACTTCGCTACCGTTAATCTTGATACGGTAACTGCTCGGCTTTAACTGGATATTGTCACGGATGCGCACGACCGGCAGTACAATACCGAGTTCAAGGGCCAGCTGGCGACGGATCATCACAATGCGGTCAAGCAGATCTCCGCCCTGGCTGCTGTCGGCCAGCGGTACAAGCGCATAACCGAACTCAAATTCAACCGGATCCATATGTAGTAGATTGATCACATCTTCCTGAGATTTGAAGCGTTTTTCCGCCTTTTTCTCCTCGTTCGGCGCTTTCGCCCCCTGATCGCCGCGCTGTTTGCGGCCGACCAGAAAACCGGCTAGCAGTAGCAGCACGGCGATTGGCAGTGTCGCAACCATGCCGATCGGCGTCAGGCCGAGTACGGCAATCACAATACCGGCGATAATCAGCATCGCCGGATAAGCAAGCAGTTGGTCGGATAATTCACGGCCCATGTTGGTTTCAGAAGATGAACGAGTGACAATGATACCGGTCGCCGTCGAAATCAACAAGGCGGGAATCTGACTGACGATGCCGTCGCCGACGGACAGTAAACTAAAATTTTGTGCTGCGTCGGCAAACGACATTCCCTGCTGCGCCACGCCAATGATCATGCCGACAATCAAATTGATCGCAACAATAATGATACTGGCGATTGCATCACCTCTGACAAATTTGCTGGCACCATCCATTGACCCGTAAAAATCAGCTTCACGAGTGATTTTTTCTCGTCTTCTCTTCGCCTCGCGATCATCAATAAGGCCGGCATTCATATCGGCGTCGATACTCATCTGCTTGCCGGGCATCGCATCCAGCGTAAAGCGGGCGGCCACTTCCGCCACCCGTTCGGCGCCACGAGTGATGACAATGAACTGGACAATAATGAGAATGAGGAAAACAACCAATCCGACAATCACGTTGCCGGCCACGACGAACTGGCCGAATGCGGCAATGACTTTACCAGCATCGCCCTCGGTCAAGATCAGACGAGTCGTCGATACATTTAAGCCGATCCGAAATAGTGTCATGATCAAAAGCAGCGACGGGAAAACCGAGAATTCCAGCGGCTCGTCGACATTCAAGGTGATCAGGAGAATCACCAACGACAGTGAAATATTCGTGATGATTAAAAAACTGAGCAGAGCGGGCGGGAGTGGGATGATCAGCATCATCACGATCAGAATCACGCCCAACATAACGATGTAATCACTGTGTTTCATGGTTCTCCCTCTTTCTGCCGTCTAAATTAGGCCCTATCGTTCATGCGATAAACATAAGCCAGAATCTCTGCCACCGCTTGATAAAACTCCTCGGGAATGCGGTCGCCGATCTCAAGCTTGAAATACAGGGCTCGCGCTAGCGGTTTTCGCTCAATAATCGCGATGTGATATTTACGTGCGACCGCTTTGATCCGAAAGGCGATATAATCCGCTCCCTTGGCCACGACCGTCGGAGCGTCCATTTTTTCACTGTTGTATTGGAGCGCGACGGCAAAATGTGTCGGGTTCGTAATCACGACATCGGCATGCGGCAAATCCTGCATCATCCGGTGCAGCGCCATTTGTTTTTGCCGCTGCCTCACTCGTTGTTTGATTAGCGGATCGCCTTCGATATTTTTGTACTCATCTTTTATGTCCTGCTTGGACATCCGCAAGTTTTTTTCATAATCGTATTTCTGATATAAATAATCGAGCAAAGATAAAGCGATCAGCGTCAGTGAAGCGACCAGGCCCATATCCAGCACAATCGTCACCATGGTGGCCAAGCCGTCGTTTAACGACTTTTCGCCGGTTTCGATAATCTGCTCACGGTTCATCCAAATGACCGAAAAAGCGACCAGGCCGATCAACGAAATCTTCAATATCGACTTGAGCAGTTCAACAATCGCCCGCAGTGAATAAATGCGTTTTAATCCTTTCAACGGACTGATCCGCTCCGGTTTAAAAGCAATCTGCTCCGGATGAAACATGAAACCGACTTGAAACAGCTGGCCGGCCGCGCCGATGGCCAGTGCGACGACAAATAGCGGCAGTATAATTTCAACGGTCTGAACAAGCAGACCGGAAAACAGGCGAATCACATTCTGCTGCGTCAGATCAGTCCGCAATCTGTCACTAAAGATCGAAGACATCAGTTCTGTCAACTGCGTGCCGATCGTTCCGCCGGCCAGCCGAAAATAAAGGAAGCAAGCAAAAAGGCTCAAGGCCGTGCTAAGATCGATACTCTTGAATACTTCGCCTTTTTTCCGGCTCTCCTCGCGCCGGTGCGGTGTCGCCTTTTCCGTGCGTTCGCCGGCAAAAAATTGCAGATCGAGCCGATCCGGGCGGATGTTCATCTCACGGTGCCTCCAACAGCTGCATAAATGTCCCAAACGCATCGGTCATTGAATCGAAAATCACCCGGAACAAGACGAGAATCGCCGGAAACAAAATGATCAGAATGACGAATCCGACCATAATTTTCAGCGGCAGCCCGACAACGAAAACATTAACCTGCGGTACGGTTCGCGCCACGATTCCGATTGCCACATCGGTCAGAAACAGGCAGCCGACTAGCGGTATTGCCAGCTGCAAGCCAATAATAAACAGTTGAGCCGTCAATTTTGTCACGAATTCCACCGTCTGTCCGCTGGCAATTTGAATAGCAAGTCGGTTGAGCGGAAATAGCGTAAAGCTTTGCAGCAAGCCGCTGATCAACATATGATGCGCGTCCACGCCGAGGAAAAACATCATTTGCAGTGTAAAAAGCAGCTGACCGCTCAGCGGTGCCGTTGAACCATTATCCGGACTGATGACATTGGCAAGCGCAAAGCCCATCTGTAAATCAATCAGCGAGCCGGCGAACTGAACGCCATAAGTGAGAATTCCCGCTGCAAAGCCCATCGTCAGACCGATCAGGGCTTCTTTCAATACTAACAATACAAACGTGCCGCCCGTCGCCAGGGTCTGGTCTTTAAACAACACCACTTCGACCAGCAGCGACAGGGAGACAGCGAGGCCGATGCGGACGGTCGCCGGTACGGTCCGATAGGAAAAAATCGGCATTGTAGCCAGAAAACACGATATCCGCACTAAAATAAGGATAAAAACGGGAACGGCATTCAAAATTGACACGGCACGGCCTTCCTTTTCTATCTGATATAATTCGGCAGATTGGCAAAGATGTTCTGCGTGAACGTCAGCATTTTCGTCAACATCCACGGGCCGAACAGAATCAGCCCGAATAACATGGCAACAATTTTCGGAATAAAGGCCAGCGTCTGTTCCTGAATTTGCGTAGCCGCCTGAAAAATACTGACAATTAAACCGACAATCAATGAAATTAGCATTAACGGTCCGGCAACCATCAGAATGACCATGACACTTTGATCGGCAATCGACAGAACCATTTCGGAACTCACGGGCGCGATTCTCCTTTCACGGGCGGCGACGGCCCGGACTATCCCTGATAGCTTTTCAGCAGCGATTCGACAATCATATACCAACCGTCGACCATGATAAATAACAAAATCTTAAAAGGCAGTGAGATCATCACCGGCGGCAACATCATCATCCCCATGGCCATTAAAATGCTGGCGACGACCATGTCGATGACCAAAAAAGGGATAAAGATCATAAAGCCCATCTGAAAGGCAGTTTTCAGCTCACTGATCGTAAATGCCGGGACAAGTGCAGTCAGCGGAATATCCTGCACACGTTTCGGCGTCTTATAATGGCCATAATCCATGAATAGTTGTAGATCCTTTTCACGAGTTTCGCGTGCCATAAACTGCTTAATCGGCACTTCCGATCGCCGGACGGCCTGCTGCTGCGTAATGTTACCTTTTAAATACGGCTGAACGGCATTTGCATTAATCTGTCCGTAAACCGGAGCCATAATAAAGAAAGTAAGAAACAAGGCAAGGCCGATCAGAATCTGATTCGGCGGCATTTGCTGCGTCGACAGCGACGTCCGGACAAACGAAAGCACAATGATGATCCGCGTAAATGATGTCATCAGGATTAAAATCGCCGGTGCGAGCGATAACACGGTCAGTATCAGCAGCAACTGAACCGATGTAGCAACACCTTGCGGCTGACTCGTGAAGAAGTCGGCCGGTATGCCCGGTATACTACTCATGCCGATCACCCTCCCGGTTCAGACGTCCAAACGCCGTCGATCGCTTGGCGACCATCTGTCCCAGACGTCCCCGCAACCGCTCCGCAAGTCCGACATCGTCCCGGGCAGTGCCGGTTTTCTGTTTATGACCGAACGCTTTCCCCGCCGCTCGATTCAACAAACCGAACATTTTCTGCTGTGACGCCTCGGCCGCAGCGTTGCGATCGATCAGCGACGCGACTACTTCCGGATCATCGATCTCTTTCAGCAAACGAACATCGTCGCCAACGCCGATGACCATCAGTTCATCACCCATTTGAATCAACTGCACCGATCGGTTAGCACCGACTGAAACGCCGCCGAGATTTTGCAAATGACTGATTCCGCGAAAGCGTCCGCTTTTCTTAGCAGCGAATCGATAAAGCATATAGATCAACGCAAGAACGATGGCCAGTGCGAAAAAAATTTTAAGAAAATCAACAAAAAGAGCGGTATCGCTCATCGGAGCGGCAGACCCCGATCGATCGGAAGTCGAGTTGTCGGTTTTACCCGATTGCGCCGGTTTCGACTCGCTTTTTTGATTTTTAAGCATGTCCATAACCGTACCGTTTCCCGAATCGGCCAACGCGTATGTATGTGTACCGAAGACGAAGGCAAGGGCGACGACGCAAGCCATCAAATATCGTAAAATCATGCCGGCATTATTGTTTTTCATTTATCCGAGCGTCTTTTTAATCGCTTCAATGACGCGATCGGGTTGGAACGGCTTGACAATAAAGTCTTTCGCTCCGGCTTGAATCGCGTCGATCACCATCGCCTGCTGCCCCATTGCTGAGCACATAATCACTTTGCAATTGCCGTCGATCGTTTTGATTTTTTTCAACGCCTGGATACCGTCCATTTCCGGCATTGTGATATCCAGCGTCACAAGGTCCGGCTTCAGTTCTTCATATTTCGAAACCGCTTCGCTCCCGTTTGCCGCCTCACCAACGACTTCGTAGCCGTTTTTTACTAAAATATCCTTCAGCATCATCCGCATGAATGCCGCGTCATCGACGACCAGAACTCTTCCTGCCACATTAATCCCTCCAAGATCTTATGTCTTCTCTTTTCTATCTATCGATTACAAGTTTTTAATGCGCTCGGCGTGATTGAGAATTTCCGTGATCCGGATTCCGAAGTTCTCATCAACCACGACGACTTCGCCTTTAGCCACGTATTTATCATTCACCAGGATATCAATCGTTTCGCCAGCCAGTTTATCGAGTTCAATGATTGAACCCGGGCCAAGCTCGAGGACTTCCCGGACGGTCTTCTTCGTGCGCCCAAGCTCAACACTGACATCGAGCGGAATATCCATCAATAATTGCAGATTTCGCGGGCTGGATCCGCCTTGCCCGGCGTCATCTTGGGTAAACTCGGAAAATTCGGCAGGTTGAACATCGACATGGCCGATTACGTTCCGCGACTTCTCGCCTCGTGCTTCCGGTTTGCTTTTTTTACCGGTGTCGATCGCGGCTTCCGGGACGGCGGCAGCGGCGGTTTCCTTTATTTGTTGCGGTGCGCTGTTTTTTTCTTCAGGCGTCTTTTCCTGTTTCTGCGCTTCTTGCGGCGATGGGTTGCCGCCCGTTTCACTCAGCAACAGTTTAACCAGCTGCTTACCGAAGGAGATCGGCACCAGCTGCATGATGTTTGAGTCTACCAGTTTTCCGATGATCAGCCGGAACGAAACCTCGAACATCTTTTCATCTCTGGGAATATAATCCATTCCCCTTCTGCTGCGTACATCCATTAACGTGAGCTGCGGCGGCGAGATGTCAATGCGCCGATTAAAGATGGTCGACAGCGCTGTCGACGAAGAACCCATCATCTGGTTCATCGCCTCCTGGACCGCGCTCATTTCCATCTCACTAATTTTCGGATTTGGATTTTTTCCATCGCCGCCCATCATCAAGCTGGCAATTACGCTGGCGTCTTTAATCTTGATCACCAGCATGCACGATCCCTGAAATCCGCTCGTATAATCGACAAGGACCGAGACATAAGGAACGGGGAACTCACTTTCCAGATCTTTCCGATTGATCACCCGTACTTTCGGTGTGGTGATTTCAACTTTCTGGTTTAATATCGTTGAGAGTGCCGTAGCCGCCGTCCCAAACGAAATATTACCGATCTCGCCAAGCACGTCTTCGTCCTGCTCGGACATCATCTCTTCTTTGCCGGAAGCCGCCGCTCCTTTATCTTTTTTCTGATCGACAGCTGACCCATCGTCGGCTGTTTTCTGTTTGCCGAGCAACGCGTCGATCTCCTCTTGTGATAGCCGTTCATCACTCATTCGGGTGGTCCTCCTCTACAATAGGTTTGATGACTTGAACCGCCAGGCATTTCTTTTTTCTTCCCGGCTGCCCGTAAAATTTGGCAAGTCCGCCGATTCGAATGATCACCGGTTCACCAACGTGACGATCGAGCCGGATCACATCTCCTGTTTCCAGATGCAGGAGCTCCCCCACTGTAATACGTGACTGGCCAAGCTGAACGGCAACGAGTACCTGTGAATGCTCAATCCGTTCACGCAGCGCTCGATATTCCTGCTGGTCGACCGGTTTCTTATTTTCGCTCATCCAGTAATGCATCGACAGTTTGGGAATAACCGGTTCAAGCACCACATGCGGCAGGCACAGATTGATCATTCCATTCGACTTGCCGACCACGGCAGACAGCGAAATCACGATGACCGTCTCGTTCGGCGAAACGAGCTGAAGAAACTGCGGATTGGTCTCCAGTTCGAGCAGCTTCGGTTCGAGATCGCTTTCCACAGACGACCACGCTTCTTTCAGTGCCGGCAGTGATCCTTCAAACAACCCTCTCATCAGATCGGTTTCGATTTCCGTTAAATTTTCGATTTTATTCATGCCCGACCCCGCTCCACCCAGCAGTCGATCAAGCATGGCATAAGCAATATTCGGATTGATCTCAGCGATCAAATGACCTTCCAGCGGCGTCGCCGCAATCACATTCAATACCGTTGCCGACGGAATCGAACGGATGAATTCGCCATAAGGAATCTGATCGACCGACGCCACGGAAATCTGGACATAAGTCCTTAATTGTGCCGAAAAATAGGAGGTCAGCAGCCTGGCATAATTTTCATGTATGCGCGTCAGGCTTCGGATTTGATCTTTCGAAAACCTGAGCGCCCGTTTAAAATCGTACGTCCGGACTTTTGGCTTTTTCTGTTCCTTTTTCAGCTCTTCCGCATCCATTTCTCCATTAGACAGGGCGGAAAGCAGCGCATCGATTTCCGACTGGGAGAGAATATCCGCCAAGTTGCATCACCTCCTCCGTCTGTTTTGCTCGATTCTGGCCTCATTGTATGATTTTTTCCGTCGTGTAGACATGAATCACTCTACCGTTGTTTAGAAACGTATTGATTCTGTCCTTAATTTGATTTTCCAGTACAGCCAAGCCTTTCTGGTCGCGAAGATCCGAAACTTTCATGCCGGAAACGATATAAATGACCGCATTTTTCACTTGAAATGAGCGCTTGGACAATTCATCCTTAGCATCTTTACTGGACACTTGGATTCTAAAATTGACTTTTATAAAATGGTCGCCCTCGATGTTCGTCGTAATCTCGCCGGTGCTCACCGTTAAATTTTTCACAATTTCATCGATATCCGGATGAGAGCCCTGCGCGCTGCTCCTATCCACGTGAGATGTGATGAAGAAAGCGGCAGCCGTGCCGAGAATGACGGCCAGCGAGATAAAAAACAGAACGTTCATTCCTTTGCTTTTAAACATCCGACAACACCTTCTTCCGTACGTATCGTCGCAGTCAGAGGGATTTGCTTGAGAAACAGAACAATGCCCCGTTCGACTTCATCGGCCGATTCCTGTACCACCAGTTTTTTCCCGCTAGTTAGAGTAATGGTTGTATCGGGCAATGACTCAATCTGTTCGATCAGAAACACATTGAGCAAGAATTTCCGGCCGTTCAACTTCGTTAGTTTGACCATGATTATTCAGTCATGCCGTTGCAAAACCGGCCGCTCCTTTCACACGTTTATTGTTTCAAGTTGACCAGTGTCTGCAGGACCTGATCGGCTGTCGTGATTGTCTTGGCGTTGGCCTGATACGCACGCTGCGCTTCGATGAGCGCGGTCATTTCATCCGTCAGATCGACGTTGGAACCTTCAAGAGCGTTTTGCTGAAGTGTGGTCGTCGTCCCTAAATTTGCAGCTGCAATTGCATCTGCAGTACCTGAAGCATTGGATTCCTGATACAAAGAGTTTCCCACTTTAGTCAGTCCGGCAGGATTTTCAAAGGTATAAATTTGAAAGGTACCAAGATTATTAACAGGGTCACCATTTTGATCGACCCCTGTTATTGTTCCGTCCTTAGCAATCGTAAATGAGCTTAAATTGTTAAAGTTACCGGTTACTCCTGCGATCGCATACCCCTGTGAAGTAACCAACTGACCGGCATCGTTAAGTTTGAAATCACCGGCACGAGTGTAATAGTGATTTCCGCTTGCATCGCTTACTTGGAAATAGCCTTCACCGTTGATCGCAACGTCGTATGGATTTCCGGTTGTGTTAATCGTTCCTCCTGTCGTAATGTTATCAATTGATCCAGTTTGCGAACCAAGCCCGACTTGAATAGCATTGCGATTCGTTTCCGCCCCCTGCATCTGCTGACTGAACATGTCCTCAAAATTGATGCGGCCTTTTTTGTAGCCGGTAGTGCTGACGTTGGAGATGTTGTTGCCGATGACGTCGAGGTCCGTCTGAAAGTTTTTCAATCCCGATACGCCTGAACCTAATGAACGAAGTAACATTTTTCTTTTCCTCCTTTTTTATGGCTGCTTCTGTCGGTCCGCAGCCTCGGCTTCCCTAGAACAAGGGTCCGGCCGTTAGTCATGATCAATGACAATCGTTCCATTGATATTAGTAAAAATATGGGTATGCGCCTCTTGCAGATTCATCGCCGTGATCACCGTATTCTTCGGTGCGTTGACGACCAGCGCGGCATGGCGTGTCAAAACAAGTGAATCATGAACGCCCATCTTCTCCGCTTCCCGCAGTTTGCGGCCGATCTGCTGCCACTCGGAACCGGACAGCCGAATGTTACGCGACTGCAGACGCTCTTTAGCGTGCTTGGTCAATTTGATCGACGGGTTCTGCAGCCGATCGTTCAGCACAGAACGGAAGGTCGGACGGTTTTCCGGCGGTGCCGATTGCCGCTTAATCGGCCGGTCCGCATGGCCGGCCGGATAGGCGGGAACCCAGCCGACCTCATCCATCCGCTTTCTCTCCCGCAGCCTCGGCCGGTTCCGTAATCTTGCTCACCACAGAGGATTCCACCGTATCCCCATCCTTCGTTAAATAACTCACGCTGCCGTTTTTAAT
>UQRJ01000052.1 GCA_900543345.1 uncultured Sporolactobacillus sp.
ATTCGTCGGCAGCGTCAGATGTGTATAAGAGACAGCAGCGCGGCCAGGATCCTCAGTTCTTTGATCGGCAGATTGAAGCAGACGGTGTGGATCGGGATTTAATCGCCGGCATGCGCGATTTCCCTCTCAGCTACTATCAGGCAGATAAACCGATTACTGAACAAAAGGTATTGACCGGGCATGCCGTACGGGTGACTTATCTATGCACAGGCCTCGCTCATGTAGCTCGTCTGACTGGCGACCGCGATTTGCTGGCGGCTTGCAAGCGCTTCTGGAAGGGTATTATTCAACGACGTATGTATGTAACCGGAAACATCGGTTCAACAACGATCGGTGAATCTTTTACGTATGATTATGATCTGCCCAACGACACCATGTACGGGGAAACCTGTGCATCGGTTGCCATGGCCTTCTTCGCCCGGCAGATGCTTCACATCGAACCTCACGGCGAATACGGCGACGTATTGGAAAAAGAATTATTTAACGGTGCGCTGAGCGGCATGTCGCTGGACGGCAAGCACTTTTTCTATGTGAATCCATTGGAAGCCGACCCGTCCGCCAGCCGGGGAAATCCGGGAAAATCGCATATTTTAACTCGACGCGCCGAATGGTTCGGCTGTGCCTGCTGCCCAAGCAATGTGGCCCGCTTAATTGCCTCAGTTGATCAATATCTGTATACGGTCCGGGGCAGCAGCATTTTATCCCATCAGTTCATCGCCAATGAGGCGGTTTTTAACGGCGACATCACGATTCGGCAAGATAACAATTTTCCGTGGGATGGCAACATTCACTATGAAATCAATAATCCGAACGCGGAGAAATTCACATTGGGTATCCGGATTCCCGGCTGGTCGCAAAACAACTATCAGCTTCGGGTCAATGGAGAAACGGCGGATCTGCCGCTGAAAGACGGTTTTATTTATCTTCCGATTGAGTCACAACAGACCACAATCAAACTGGTATTGGATATGAGCGTTCAGTTCATCAGGGCGAATAATCGCGTCAAAGACGATATCGGCAAAGTTGCCGTCCAGCGCGGACCGCTGATCTATTGCGCCGAAGAGGCGGATAACCCGGCGCCGTTATGGCTATACCAGATTCACTCAGAGACGAACGCGCAGTATCGCTACGATGACCAATTATTAAACGGCATTGGCACACTGACGGTTAACGCTCGTCAAGCTGAAGAAGACAGCAGTGAAGAGGCTTTATATGTATCAAGCCGACGAGCGCCCTATCATTGGCAAAATTGCCAACTGCACCTCATTCCGTATTACGCGTGGGCAAATCGAACAGAAGGACAAATGGCCGTCTGGCTGCCATTTGAGTCCTGATCAATAAGAGGGAGAGAAAAAGGATGAAAGCGAATATAAATGCAGCAACTGCCGGCACGAAACCTTTGGCAGATAAACTGCCTATCTCTGAAAAACTTAGTTATTCATTTACCGATCTCGCCGGGAACATGTTATATGTCACGATTACGACCTATATTATGTATTTTTACACCGATGTCTTCGGTATATCGGTGGCCGCCGCCGGCATGGTTTTGCTTATAGCCCGTTTTTTTGATGCGATAAGCGCGCCGGTCTGGGGAAGCATTGTCGACCATACACATACGAAGTGGGGGCAAAGCCGGCCGTATTTTCTGTGGCTGGCCGTTCCTTTCGGCTTAGCGACGTTTTTAGCATTCCTATCTCCTAATTTATCGGCAACGGGAAAAGTATGGTATGCAGGCATCACTTACATCTTAGCTGCCGGAATTGTTTATACGGGCATTCAGACGCCGATCAATTCGATTTTACCGAGCTTGACCAGCGACTCCAATGAACGCGTGGTTACCAGTTCCATTCGCATGGTGGGTGGCAACGTCGGATCGTTTCTGGCCGGCGTCGCAGTGCTGCCGCTGGTCGCTTTTCTGGGAAGGGGAAATGACCGATTAGGCTTCCCCTTAGCAGTCGCCGTTCTTGCCGTAGTGGCCATTGCTTTACTGATTATCGCGTTTAAAAATCTACGAGAAAAGAATGTCGGCGCAAATAAACCGGTTCCCTTGCGGGACAGCATTCGGGCAACGTATCGAAATTGGCCGTGGATTCTCTTAGTCACCTCTTTCGTGCTCTTTTGGGTCGCTTTTGGTGCACGCAATACAATGGTTATTTATTACGCAAAATATAATCTTAATAATGCTGAGTTGGCCTCAATGTTTAATGGGTTGATGATATTGGGGATATTAAGTAACCTGCTGATCCCGTTCATCGTCAAGGTGACGAATAAACATCTGACGATGATTATCGGGCTGTTGTCCGGCATGCTGGGGCAAACGCTGATGTTCTTTGTCGGCGGTAATTTTGGGCTGGTTATCGCAGCCTGGATCATTTCGGTTCTCGGAGGCCAGATTGCTTGCTCGATGCCGTTTGCAATGTTGGCAGATACGGTTGATTACGGTGAATGGCGCAATAAAATACATGCGCCCGGATTTCTCACAGCCATCGGCGGTGCCTTCTGCATCCAGTTGGGCATGGGTTTTGGCAGCTATCTCCCGTCGAAAATTATGTCGGCAGCCGGATTTGTAGCCAATCATGCGCAAACTGCCCAATCGCTGGCATCGGTGAAATTTTCATTCATCTGGCTACCGGTCATCGTCTATGCGATGGCTATCATCCCGATGCTCTTCTACGGAAAATTTGAAAGACAAGAGAGCAGCATCAAACAGACATTAAATGAAAGACACTTGCAGAATCAAACCGAATAATCACTTATCTTGGATGCGGAAACCGGATACGTCCGAGGCTTTGCCGACCTAATACTATTTTTATCCATCCACGCCGGAAAGACGTGTGATATAACCAATAAGCGGTCCAGTTATCCCGCGACTCGGAAACAGACAACAGAAAAACGACCCTTGTTAAAAGCTCATGTCGGGCTCTAGATCCTGACATGAGCTTTTTCTAGTCGGATAAACTTAACAATGGCTGTTACTCGGTCCGCCCAACATACTGCAACTGAAACCTGCCGCTTGTTTCGAGCATCTTCGTGATGCTTCCATTGGGAATGTGATCGACTCCGGGATCGCCTAGTACGCGAAGAAGAATACTGATGAATAAAGAGTGACTGACCAGTAAAAGGACGGAACAATGGCTCTTGGCAATTTTCGACAACAACATCCGCGCCCGTTTTTCAACATCGTCCAGATTTTCTGCGACATTCAACTGCCGATCCAACGATTTGATGCCGGCCAGGGCATTCATTTTTTCAGCGCTGGGCCATGAATCTTCAAAGTCGGGTTTACCGATTATCCGTCCAACCGATTGCCACATATCATCATTTGCCCAACCTTCGAATCGGCCGAAAGACGTTTCGCGTAAAAGCGGCGTCTCACGCAGCGCAGCTTTATCATTCTTGGAATGATGCACAATAATAGCGGCCGTCTTACGAGTTCGTCCCATGTCGCTTGTCCAGACTTCATCGAAACCGATCTGATTTTTTGCAAAAAATTCCCCGCTTAGCTTTGCCTGCGCCTCGCCCAGCGGCGTCAGCAGCGAATCGCACCATCCCTGCACTCTGCCCAGTTTATTAAAATAGGTTTCCCCGTGCCTTACCAGATAAATTGTCTTCATCTCAGATTCAATCGCTCCTGTTATGATGTAATCCTGATCGACTATCGCATAGCCGTTTTTACTTTGCAAACCCAGTCTTTACTATAGCAAAAGACGGCGTTAACTTCTACACACCTTGATAAAAACAATCGGCTGCTTGCATGAAGATAGCGCTTTATTGACGAAACCTAGCGTTTAGCTATAAAATAAGGAAGGTTTCTTCGCAAGCGGGTCGGATTTTTCAATCGTCGGACTGAAGATCCACTGGAAAAAGGAAGAGGCCGGAATATGCACGCTGCAAGGTCCGGCGATAATGCGTCTAAAGAGGGATTGAGAAACAGATGTATCAAATTGCTGCTTCGGTTTTAAGTGCCGATTTTTCCCGACTCGCTGAGGAAATTAAAACGGTTGATCGTGGGGGTGCCGATTGCATCCATATCGACGTTATGGACGGTGCCTTTGTTCCAAATATTACTTTTGGTCCGAAAATCGTCGACACCATCAAAAAGCTGACCGGGCTGCCGCTGGATGTTCACCTGATGATTCAGCAGCCTGAACGGTTTATTGCTGATTTTGCCGACGCAGGAGCGGATATCATTACGGTTCATGCGGAAGCGTGTACTCATTTGCATCGCACCCTGCAACAAATTCATGAACACGGTGCTCAGGCGGGTGTTGCCTTCAATCCGGCGACACCGCTTTCAACACTGGACTACATCGCCGAGGATATCAATCAAATTCTGGTGATGACCGTCAATCCCGGTTTCGGCGGTCAGAAGTTCATCGACGGAATGCTGCAAAAGATCGAGCAAGCCCGTGCACTGATCAAGCAGCGGAATTTGCCGGTCGGTATAGAGGTCGACGGCGGCATCAATCCGCACACGATTGCCTCCTGCACCGCCGCCGGCGCGAATATATTTGTGGCAGGATCATTTATCTATAATAATACGAACCATGCGGAAGCGATCAGCAAACTCCGTTCTTCCCTGCCGCAAGGGGCACAAAAATGATTTACAATTTTAGCACCGGACTAGTCGTACATCTCTCGGCATTGACTTGGGCAACAATGCATAGATGAAACCATACGGACGCGCACATTCCTTGACGGATGTCTCGCATATGCAAGAGAATAAGAGAGGCGACTCCTCTCCCCCGGAAGGAGGAGACCTGTCGCCGTTTTTGTATCACAGCTGTAGCCTTTGCGTCACGGTACATTTTTTTATTTCTGCAAAGAAGGCGAAAATATGTCTAACCGCTGGCTTCGTATCGTCAGTATTCTCGCGACCGTGGCCGTCCTGATTGTCGTACTGATGGGCGCGCTCGTGACCAACACCGGATCCGCCTATGGATGCGGCAATAACTGGCCGCTCTGCAACGGACAAGTCATACCGACCGCTCGCGCTCATCAGACCTGGATCGAGTTCAGCCATCGGGTCGTTTCGGGAATAGCGGCCATACTAGTCGTCGTGACGGCAATCTGGAGCTGGATCCGGCTGAAACGAGTCAAAGAGATCCGTTTTCTTGCCATTGCTTCCGTTTTCTTTATTTTTCTCCAGGCCTTTCTTGGGATGGGGGCCGTCGTCTGGGGCCAATCGTCCATCGTACTTGCTCTGCATTTCGGCATCTCATTGCTGTCTTTTTCCAGCAACTTGCTGCTCGCCTTCATCGTTTGTGAAGAAACATTGCCCGGAGCGAAGCGGATTGTGCCCATGATCGGCAGCGGTATGAATTGGAACTTTATTCTGCTGAGCATTTACTCGTATATTTTAATTTATTCCGGTGCTTTTGTCCGCCATACGGAGTCCAGCCTTGGCTGCAGAGACTTTCCGCTGTGTAACGGCAAAGTCCTGCCCGAACCGCTAGTCAGTAAAGCCGGTGTCCAGTATCTGCATCGCGTGCTCGCGCTCATCCTCGTTATCTGGCTCATCGGCACGCTCATCCGTTGCCTGCGCCACTATCGGAACAGACCGGGTTTAGCCGTCATTCTGTTCATCGCGCTGATTCTCGTGTTGCTGCAGGCCGTATCCGGTATTTTCATCATCGAAACGAAGATGTCGCTGCTGTTTCTGCTGTTGCACGCCGCATTTGTCACCGGTTTCTACGGGCTATTGCTGATTCTCGTCATGCTTGGCCTACGCCGGAAAGAACGACCTCAAGCCTAAAAAGTTCACCAGGTCGATAAAAGCGATTAGACGGCTAGCCAACACTGACTTGCTATATAAACGGGAAGCCTATCTCTTAAATCGGATAAAAATGGATTTTTTGCAAGCATGGCTGTTTTCTCATGAAGATGACTAGTCGCGTTCGAATGAAAAAATGGATCCGCTAATAAAAAAGCCTCTGAAACCAGACGTCGAGTCTGTTCCGGAGGCTTTCCCCTTTTATGAATGTTTCAATTCAGTTCAATCATTAAATCGCCAGTCTCAATGACATCGCCATCGCCGACGTAAATCTTCTTAATGGTTCCGTCCGCCGGCGCCTGAACGGTTGTCTCCATCTTCATTGCTTCTGTAACTAGTAAATGATCGCCCTTCTTGACGCGCTCACCTGTCGATACCAGCACCTTCACGACGGTTCCCGGCATCGAGGCACCGATCTGCTTTGGATTATTCTTTGCCGCTTTCTGGTGAGCGATCTCCGAGGACTGAACATTCATATCCTTGATCGATACTTCGCGCGGTTGGCCGTTCAGTTCGAAATACATTGTCCGTGTGCCGTCTTTCTGCGGCTGACCGATGGAAACGAGTTTAACGATCAGTGTCTTCCCTTCCTCGATGTTCACGGCAACCTCTTCGCCCAATCTCAAACCGTAAAAGAAAGTCGGTGTCTGCAACACTTCGATTCTCCCGTAGGTCTCGCAGAAGCGAAGATAATCGGTATAAACTTTCGGATAAAGAGCATAAGACAGCACTTCACAATCGGCAAATTTACGTTCGAACTTTTCTTCCAGCGTTGACCGGATTTCGGCGAAATTGACCGGTTCAAGATGTTTCCCGGGGCGGTCGGTTAACGGCTTTTTCCCCTTCAGAACAATACTCTGTAACTCTTTCGGGAATCCTTGATAAGGTTGGCCCAGTTCGCCGAGAAAGAAGTTGACGACCGAATTCGGAAAATCGAGCTGATCGCCCTTCTCAAACAAATCATCTTCCGTCAAGTCGTTCCGCACCATATACAGCGTCATATCGCCAACCACTTTCGAGGACGGCGTCACTTTAACAATATCGCCGAACAACTGGTTGACACGACGATACATCTCTTTTACTTCCTCAAAGCGATCGCCGAGTCCGACGGCCATTGCTTGCTGGCGAAGATTACTGTACTGTCCGCCCGGCATCTCTAGTTTATAAATTTCCGCATTCGACGTTCCCATGCCGCTTTCAAACGGAAAATAGTATTGACGAACTTTTTCCCAATAATGACTGAGCAACTCCAGCGCGGAAATGTCGATATCCGGGCGCCGCTCTGCCTCATCCAATGCGTAATAAAGTGTATTGGCACTCGGTTGCGATGTCATACCGGCCAAAGCTTCAACAGCGACATCGACGATATCCACACCGGCCTCAATCGCCCGGACATATGTATAGATACCGTTACCGCTTGTGTCGTGGGTATGCAGATGAATGGGGATCGTTACCGTATCTTTTAATTCGGCGATCAACTGATAGGCGGCCTCCGGTTTCAGCAAACCGGCCATATCTTTAATGCCGAGGATATGGGCTCCAGCCGACTCCAGATCTTTTGCCAGTTTTTTATAATAGTCAAGATTGTATTTCGTACGTGAGCCGTCGAGAATGTCACCCGTATAGCACATCGTCGCTTCGGCGATTTTGCCGCTCTCCAGCACTGCATCAAGCGAGACGCGCATGCCTTCGATCCAGTTCAGACTATCGAACACGCGAAAGACGTCGACGCCTTGTTCGGCGGCCTCCTTCACGAATGCACGGATCAGATTATCGGGATAATTCTTGTAGCCGACGGCATTAGACCCGCGCAGAAGCATCTGCAACAGGATATTCGGCATTTTTTCCCGTATCTCGCGAAGGCGGCGCCACGGATCCTCCCGCAAAAAACGATAAGCCGTATCGAACGTCGCGCCGCCCCAGGCCTCTTCGGAGAAAAGATTCGGCAGCAAATGGGCGGTTTGAGCAGCGACCTTCACGATATCCTTGCTGCGCATCCGCGTGGCCAGCAGGCTCTGGTGTGCATCGCGGAACGTCGTATCGGTCAGAAGGACGTGATCCTGATCCTTTACCCACTCGGCAACCCCCTTCGGTCCCCGCTCCTGGAGAATCTGCTTCGTTCCGGACGGATAGGGTTCCGACAGTTTGACATCGGGCAGCGGCGGAACATCGAAAACCGGTTTTTTGTTTTTCGGAATGCCGGGATAGCCGTTAACCGTAATATTGCCGATATAACTCAGCATTTTCGTCCCGCGATCGAGGCTCTTTTCAAATGAAAATAGTTCCGGCGTTGTATCGATAAACGTGGTCGACACGCGCCCGGCAAGAAAATCCGGATGCTTGACAACATTGACCAGAAACGGGATATTCGTTTTGATGCCGCGGATGCGGAATTCTTTCAAATTGCGCAGCATTTTCGCGGCGGCGCTGCCGAATGTCCGTCCCCAAGTCGACAACTTGACCAGCAGGGAATCATAATAAGGCGTAATCACCGAGCCGGTAAAGGCATTCCCGGCGTCCAGACGAACGCCGAAGCCGCCGCCGCTGCGATAGGCGACAATTTTCCCGGTATCCGGCATAAAATTATTACTCGGATCTTCGGTCGTGACCCGGCACTGAATGGCATAGGCATTCATGTGGATGTCTTCTTGCTTGGGAATGAGCAGCGGTTCCTCATGTAAACCATGTCCCTCGGCAATCAGAATTTGTGACTGGACGATATCGATGCCCGTTGTCAATTCGGTCACCGTGTGCTCGACCTGAACCCGCGGATTAACTTCAATAAAATAATAATGCCCATCCGGTACAACCAAAAACTCCACCGTTCCTGCGTTTAAATAGTGGACACTCTTCATCAGCCGGACTGCCGATTCGCAGATTTGCTGACGCAACGCACTATCCAGCCCGCGGCTCGGTGCGCACTCGACTACCTTTTGATGGCGCCGCTGAACGGAACAATCGCGTTCATAGAGATGTATCGTTTCACCGTACGTATCAGCCAGAATCTGTACTTCAATATGGCGGGGATCGTCCAGATATTTCTCAACATAGACGTCTTCCTTGCCGAAAGTCTGTTTGGCTTCCGACTTTGCCCGTTCGTAAGCTTCATCGACGCTGTTTTCACTGCGGACGATGCGCATACCGCGGCCGCCGCCGCCGAGCACCGCCTTAATAATGATCGGATAGCCGTGCTTGGCGCCGAATGCCTTGACTTCGTTAACAGAATGAACGGGACCGCTCGTTCCCGGAATAACCGGAATGCCGGCTTCGACCGCCGCCGCACGCGCCGCCGATTTATCGCCGAAAGTGATGAGGTGCTGCGGACGCGGGCCGACAAACAGCAAGCCCTCCTCCTCGCAACGTCTGGCAAAATCGGCGTTCTCCGACAAGAAGCCATAGCCGGGATGAATCGCGTCGACGTGATGAGCTTTCGCGACTTCAATGATGCCTTCAATATCCAAATAAGCTTCAATGGGCTTTTTCCCCCGGCCGACCAGGTATGACTCATCGGCTTTATAACGGTGATAGGAACCGATATCCTCTTTTGAAAAGATCGCAACCGTACGGATGCCCAGTTCGTTACAAGCGCGGCAGACACGAATGGCGATTTCGCCGCGGTTGGCCACCAGTAATTTCTTAATCTTATGTTTTAACATACCTTTCTCTCCTTCTCGCAGTCACTTGCCCGATCGATGCATGTTTACAAAAGCCGAAATGTTCGTCAAGACGCATACTGAAAAAACCATCACAATTAACGACGATCCGCCGTAACTCACAAAGGGCAGCGTGACGCCGGTGACCGGAAGCAGGCCGGTCGCGGCGCCGAGATTCACGAAAGTCTGAATGGCCAGCATACTGGATACGCCGACGGCCAGTAAGCTGCCGAAGACGTCCTTGCAGCGAATGGCCGTCACAAAGCCTCTGAAAACGAGATAGGCGATACAGAGAATAACGAATAGGATACCTAATAGTCCAAGTTCTTCGCCGATGATCGAGATAATAAAGTCCGTATGCGGTTCGGGGAGAAAGCCCGTCTTTTCGATACTTTTCCCCAGCCCTTTTCCAGTCAGTCCGCCTGAGGCAATTGCGATATACGAATTAATCAGCTGACGGCCAGTTGAGTCGGCTACGGAGAAAGGATCGTAGGCGGCTGCGAAACGGCCAAGTTGATTCTGTGATAAAAATTTTGAGAAAAACAACAAAACAGCTGCTCCGGCTCCTCCGGCCAGAAGTGTCAAATGAGAGAACTTCAGCCCGGAGCAGAGAAACATCACCGCAGCGATTGTGATGATAATCGCCGCGGTACCGAAATCCGGTTGCACGGCAATGATAAAAAAGAAAAGCAAAACGATAATCAGCGGCGGAGCTACAGATGTTCTGAAATTTTCAATATCATTTTGCTTATTGGAAAATACGGAAGCCAGATAGATGATCAATGTGACTTTGACAATTTCGGAGGGCTGTAGATTAAAAAGCCCAAGGCTGAGCCACGATTGCGCGTTGTTAAACGTCTGCCCGGCGAAATAAAGCGCAAGCAGCAGCAGCAATGATCCCCCGATTAGAATCTTGACAACGTACCGGTAAGCCGGATAAGGAATCACCAGGCCGGCCACTCCCGCCGGAACGGCCAGACTGAGCCAGATCAGTTGATGGATAAAAAAGTAATCGGGCGATCCCGCGTGAAAAATCAGTGTTGACCAAACCGATCCGGCGCTGTAGACCATCACCAGACCGAACCCCGTTAAGAGCAGCATAACGACGAGTATTGAATAATCATAATGTTTCAGTAGTTTTTTAATCATTTTGCCCACCAAGCCGACGCTCCCGCAAAAAAAGCCCAAACCGGCACTCTTATGAGCAGAAGTTTGAGCAGTAATGATTTATTTTCGTGTGGAAGCTTCATGAAGTGCAGAAACCTGCCGTTCAAGAGAGTCGAGTAATTCTTTTCCTTCATCTCTGCGAACCAGCCCAAGGCGAACCGCAAAATCTATTTCCCGCGACAATCCAAACATTTGCGTATCCAGTACCTCTTCGTAGAGCGGACATTGGGGCATCGTCAGATTGTTCATCTGTACCCCGATGAGTTTTACAATTCGCTGGGCATCGGCCTGCAGCAATTCATAAGCTTTCTGTCGCCGGCTGGTCACCATTTCAACGGACACATCGATTCCCCCTTCGACTTTCGGAATCCTAAGTTCAATCTTACCTTCTGAACCGGCAAAAAGCAAGAATTATCACAGCCGGTCGGCTCTGAAGGCCATTGCTAGTTTTATTTTTTTTATCAATTTTCCGATTGAGTATAGCAACGAAAAAATGTTATATTCCGTTAAGATCGTGTCTGCTAAAATAAGCGGATCGTGAAAAGGGACAGAAAGTAGAAAGGAGGGATCTTAAAACATTAATCATATCATTTATGTAATTAAAATAATGACTTAACCGCTGGAAAAATCAGCGGTTAAGTCATTGCTTTATTGTCGTTCGACTCTGTCGGTAAATTCGATCGCCAAGATTGTCGAAGTTATTTTATTTCATCTTGTTCAATGCCCAGCGCTTTTGCGACGCGGCTACCATAGTCGGGATCCGCCCGATAGAATTGCTTCGTTTCTAGTACTTTTACTTCCCGGCTAGTAGCGGAACCAAGATTTTTGGCGATCGTTTGGATCAGACGAGCCCGTTCATCTGCGCTCATCACACGGTATAAGCGGCCCGCCGCCGAATAATAGTCCCTGTCATACGGTTTATAGTTGCCGATTTTCCCATGCACGCCATCCGGATAGACACGAGCGTTGGGATCTTCGACCGGACCGCCGTGACTGTTCGGTTCATAGTTCACGGAACCATCCTGTCCTTGCGCCATAAATCCGTCACGCTCATAATTATGAACGTCATTCAACGGACGATTGACAGGTAGCTTTTCATAGTTCACGCCCAGACGGTAACGTTCGGCATCTTTATACGCAAATAACCGGCCTTGCAGGAGCTTATCGGGAGATGCTTCAACGCCGGGAACCAAATTAGCAGGAGAAAAAGCGGCTTCTTCAATTTCAGTGAAATAATTTGCCGGATTTTGATTGAGTGTAAATTGACCGACTTCAATTCGCGGATAGTCTTTCAGCGAAACAACTTTCGTGACGTCGAAAATATCATATTTATAGGTTAAGCCGGCCTGATAGGGCAAGATTTGCACGTAAACCTTCCATGAAGGGAAATCACCGTCTTCAATCGCGTTAAATAAATCGTTTTGCAAGAAATCAGTGTCTTTACCGGCAATTTTCGCGGCAATTTCATCGGTCATGTTTTTGACGCCCTGCTGGCTAATGAAGTGGTATTTCACCCAAAATGCTTCGCCTTTCGCATTCACCCATTTGAATGTATGGCTCCCGTAACCATTCATCGTCCGATAACTGGCCGGATTCCCTCGGTCGCCCATCAGATAGGTGACCTGATGCACCGACTCAGGCGAGTGGGCCCAGAAATCCCATTGCATGTTGTTATCCCGGCGATGGGTTCGCGGATCACGTTTTTGCGAGTGGATGAAATCCGGAAATTTCAATGGGTCATTAATGAAAAAGACAGGCGTGTTATTACCGACGATGTCATAATTCCCCTGCTCGGTGTAGAACCTGTCTCTTATACACATCTCCGAGCCCACGAGACCCTAAGACATC
>UQRJ01000053.1 GCA_900543345.1 uncultured Sporolactobacillus sp.
CGAGATGTCTTAGGGTCTCGTGGGCTCGGAGATGTGTATAAGAGACAGGTATGTTTTTTGTACACGTGTTATTTTATTTTTGATTAGCGCGGTTGGTCTGGGTAATGATATCGGTGATCGAATCGGCGGCGGTATCGAGCGTCGCTTTCGGTGCCTGACCGTTCATCACGCTGTCGATCGCCTGCTGCATCACCATACGCGCCTGCGGAGTGATCGTCGTTAAGAAGCCGCGCGTGTAGTAGGAGGTAATCGTCCGATGCAGCTGATCGGCCGAAACCTTCAGCTGCGGAATCTTTTTATATGTTTTTTTCAGCAATGGTTCATCATAGGCTTTAACGTTGATGGGGAAGTAACCGGAACCGACATGCCATTTGGCCTGCACGGCGGGCGACTCCAAATATTTCATAAACGTAAACGCGGCTTGCTGCGTTTTTACTGACGGGCCTTTCGGCAGCCAAAGAGAAGCGCCGCCGATCGCAACGCCCTGCGGTTTCACCCCGTCCGCGTGTGGCAGGAACCCGATACCGACCTTAAACGGTGCGTTCTGGATGATCTGCGCGGCGCTGGCGGACGAGCTGAGATACATGCCGAGCTTGCCGGTCAGAAAAGCTGTTTGTTCATTGCCGCCATTTGTGCCGAAATAAGCCAGCAGCTGTTCGTTTTTCATCTTTTGCAGCCAATTGAAAATGCGGATGCCCTTGGGGCGGTTAACCAATGATTGGGTAATTGCCCCCGTCCGACCATTGGCTTGATTGTAATTATAACCACGCTGCGTCGTTAACATTTCCTCGAAGTACCACGGATAGTTTAAGAAAGAAAAGCCGTCCATCCCTTTATTTGTCTGTATCAGCTTTTTGGCATCAGACTCGACTTCGGAAAAGGTCTTCGGCGGCTTGTCCGGATCGAGACCGGCTTTTTTAAATGCGTCGGCGTTGTACATCAGCACCGGTGTCGACGAATTGAACGGCATCGAGTAGAGTTTCCCATTGATCGTATAAAAGCTGAGAATGTTCTTCTCCAACATGCTTGTATCATAATGATCTTTGTCGATAAATGACTGAACCGGAGTGATATAGCCACTGTCAATCATAAATTTTGTGCCGACTTCATAAGTTTGCACGATTGCCGGTACGTCTTTTGTTCCGCCGATCGTGCGAAACTTCGCCAGTGACTCCTCATAAGACCCTTGATAGACCGGTTTGACGTAAATTTTATGCTGTGATTGATTAAAATCGTCAATGATACTTTGCAGTGTTTGCCCGGCGACGCCACCCATCGAATGCCAGAAAACGACTTCGGTCCGACCGGGTTCCGGCGCGGCAGATAGATTGACCGAATAGAAGCCGAGCGACAACGCCAGTACGACAACCAGCATGAGGACGATCCATTTAAAACGATTCACCTTGATCTTCCTTTCTGTGAAAAGTTATTTCAATGCGCCGTCGGTCAAGCCCCTCTGTAAGTGTTTCTGACCGAAGAACAACACGATCAGTGTCGGTACGACGACAATAACCGCCGCTGCCATGACGACGCCCCAATCATTGACGGTTTCCTGTGATTGCAATTGACGCAGGCCGATCTGCAGCGGACGGACTCGTTCGTCGGTGGTTGTCAGCAGCGGCCAGAGATAAGAATTCCACGTGGTTAGAAAAGTATAAATCCCCAGCGTCACGAAACTGGTCTTGGATACCGGCAAAACGACTTGTGTGAAGAAACGGAAATGGTTGATACCGGCGATTTGGGCAGCTTCCCACATTTCTTTGGGAATCGTCTTAAAATACTGACGGAGGAGAAACGTACCGAACGCCGAAGCGAAGAACGGCACAGTCAGTCCCGCATAGCGGTTGATCCAGCCGAGGTGCTGGACAGTAACGAAATTCGGAATCATCGATGCTTCCCAAGGAATCATCATCGTTGAGATAAATAGCATGAACAGCAAACCCCGGCCTTTAAAATGCAAGAAGACGAAAGCATAGGCAGCCAGTCCGGAGACCGCCAGCACGCCAAGGGTAACAATCAGTGAAATAAGAATGCTGTTTAGTAGAAAGCGCAGCAGCGGTACATCGCGGAAGGCTTCTAGGTAGTTTTCCGGATGCAATGCATGCGGCAGGAAATGGCCGAGCAACACTTCCTGGGCGCTCATGAAGCTGGCCGATAAGGCGTAGAGCATCGGAAAAAATAAGATCAATGACAGAATGATCAAAACAATAGATAAACCGATTGGTTTGACCAGTCTCATTGATAATGCACCTGCCTTTCGCCGAACTTAAATTGCAGAGCAGTAATCAGCAGAATGCAGCAAAAAAGGACGACAACCTCCGCACTGGCCGTTCCAAAGTCAAAATTAATGAATGCTTTTTGATAGATTGAATAGACGATCAAGTTCGTGATGTTTCCCGGTCCGCCTTTGGTCAGCAGGTCGATTTGGCCAAAAGTCTGAAAGGCATCGATCATCGATACCGTAATGATAAAAAATAGAGTCGGCGAAAGCATCGGCAGCGTGATCCGCCTTAGCTGATACCAATAACTGCATCCTTCGATCTGCGCACTTTCGTATAAATGTTCGTCGATCGTTTGCAAACCGCCGAGCAGAATCAAAAAGGCGAAGCCAAGATGCAGCCAGATCGTTGTCAGCGCGACCGAGAACAATGCCCACTTCGGATCGACCAACCAGTTGACGGCCGGGATACCCAACAATCCGAGCAGTCGATTGAGGATTCCTGCCGACGGATTAAAGATGAATAACCAGACTACCGATGAGGCGGCGACGGAAATTCCCATGCTCGACGAGAAAATAGTGCGGAAAAATCCGATTCCCGTTAATTTTTCATTGGCTAATAAGGCGAGGATCAATGCCAGAATGACCGTTGTCGGTACGGTATAGAGGACGAATAATAACGTACTGCCAGTGCTGGAAATAAATTCCGACGAACGCAGCAGTCGGACATAGTTGTCGAGACCGACGAATACGGTTGGCAGTCCCTTGCTATCGGAAAGGAAAAGACTGAGATAGAAGGTACGGAACAACGGATAGAATACGAAGACGATAAACAGGATCAACGAGGGCAGCAGGTATAACCAAGCCGCCGGCTGAGCCCCAAGGATGCGTTTCAGTGGATTTTCATGCTCAATGGCCGGCAACCCGATCTGCTTTTTGACTTCAGTCTGTTCCATGGCCATCAGACGGTCACCTCTTCGGCTTTCTGCGGACGTTTCGGGTCGTAGACGATCTGTCCGCTTTTCCGCTCGAACAGCAACAGATTTTCCGGAGATACAGCCATTTCATGGACGCTGCCAGACGGAATGCTCCACTGGCCCTCCCATTTTGCTGTCCAGAGTTGATGATTGAGTGAAAAAGTCAGCTGAGTTTCGTTTCCTAGAATTTCCGTGTCGAAAACGTTGACGGAAAAACGAACGGCTTTTGTATCGGTGCGTTCGGCTGGTCGGATATTCTCTGGTCGAATGCCGAGGGTGAACTCGCCGTCAGAGACCGGCAATTCAATGGAGAGGGTCCGGTCGGTGCCGATCCGCAGGACTTTTTGCATGCTGTCGTAAACGGCCGGTGTCAGGTTCATTTGCGGTGAACCGATGAATGAGGCAACGAACGTGTTATCCGGATGGTTATAGACGTCGATCGGCCGGCCGACCTGCTGCACTGCACCGTCGTGGAGCACCGCCATTCGGTCGCCCATCGTCATCGCTTCGATTTGATCGTGCGTGACGTAGATCATTGTCGTGCCGATGTTCCGCTGAATGCGACGGATTTCCGAGCGCATGCGGGCACGCAATTTCGCGTCGAGATTGGAGAGCGGTTCGTCCATCAGACAAATGGGCGCTTCGCTGACAATCGAACGTGCCAAAGCGACACGCTGCCGCTGGCCGCCCGACAATTGTCGCGGCTTGCGTTCAAGATAGGGGACGAGGTTCAGCATTTCTGCAGCCTCGCGCAGTCTTTTCTCAACGATGTCCTTACCGATTCGGTGTGCTTTCAGGCCGAAAACGATATTTTCCCGAGCGCTCAGGTGGGGGTAGAGTGCATAATTCTGGAAGACCATTGACAGGCTGCGCTTGCTGGGCGGAAGCAGATTGGCCGGTTTGCCGCCAATCAGTAGCGTCCCGGCTGTAATGTCCTCCAGACCGGCAATCATCCGCAGAATGGTACTTTTTCCGCAACCGGATGGCCCGACCAGAACAAAAAATTCTCCAGACTGAATACTGAGATTCAATTTCTTGATAACAGCGGGTCCGTTTCCGTACGTTTTTGTGACATCGATCAGTTCAACCGATTTCAATGTTCGATCTCCTCCATTCTGTAAGATTGCTTGTTCAGTGATCAGTATAGTACGAAAAAAATCGAGAAAAGCTCTTGTTCGCCAATGATTACGAATAATTCATACAATTTACGCTGCCTTAATGCTAATCGACAAATTGCGACACGTCCGGTATTACTGCGCGGTTTGCCGGTCAACTAGGTTATTAAAGCGAACCGGTTGATGCTGTTTGAGAGCAGCTGTCTTGATTTTTTTATCACTTTCTCGATCTATCTGTGGAAGTTGTCGAATGATTGCGACGTCAATGATATACGCCGGCCGCCGGTTAGTTGACGATGTCTGTCGGGCATACTGCTCGCTGCAGTCATTTTATACGGTGATCAGTTATTGCCGATTTGAGAAAGTGTTCACCGATTTGTAGCATTCATTGAACAGCGAAGCGGATGGGAGGGGCTTTTTGGTTGCCGCAAGCGGATTCCGACGACTATACTTTTACTGTAAAGTGATTCGCTTTATCCATTCGATCGGCCTATTGATTATACAGGGGGGAAAAGCATGTCAATTTTAACGGATTTTTACACATTGAGTAATGGCAATGAAATACCCAAGGTCGGATTCGGGACTTGGCAGATTCCGGCGGGAGCGGTCGCTTATGACGCGGTCCGCCATGCATTGCAGGCAGGGTATCGTCATATTGATACGGCTTGGGCCTATGGCAATGAAAAGAGTGTCGGCCGGGCCGTTCGCGACTCCGGAATCGACCGCGGCAACGTTTTTGTTACATCGAAGCTGCCGGCCGAAGCGAAAAGCTATACTGAAGCGAAAAAACGCCTGGCGGAAACACTGGCTAATCTCGATCTCGGTTATCTGGACCTCTATTTGATTCATGCGCCGTGGCCGTGGGGCAAGCGCGGTTCCGACTATTCCAAAGAGAATGTCGCGGTGTGGAAGCTGATGGAAGAGGCCTATCAGTCCGGTAAGGTAAAAGCGATCGGCATCTCCAATTTCGGCGTGGCCGAAATGAAAAATATCTTTGAACACTCGACGATTAAACCGATGGTCAATCAAATCCGTTATTTTATCGGTTTCACGGAACCGGATATTACGGCCTATGCTCAAGACAACGGTTTGTTGGTCGAGGCTTATTCGCCGCTGGCTACCGGCCGGGTACTGAATAATCCGCAACTCAAGCAAACGGCCCAAAAATATAATGCATCGGTTGCCCAACTGTCAATCCGTTATTGCGTGCAGAAGGGCGTCTTACCCTTGCCTAAAGCGACAAGCGAGGACCATATCCGCAGCAACACGGAATTGGACTTTCAGATTGCGGATGAAGACATGGCCTATTTAGACGGATTAGCGGATACGTCGAAATAATGGCTATCGCCTGGTTTGATAACGGCCCGGCTGCCGATGAATGTGGCGGCCGGGCCGCTTTATACCTCTGCCGATTGCTTGGGTCGAAACGCCTATAGGGGAAAATCCTACCATTGAACCATAGGTAAAAGTGACCAAAGAACCATTACGGCCCGGTATCGATCACCGATAATAAAATTGAGGTGATAAAAATGAACCAACCTCCAAGAATCAACGATGAAACACTGCAGGAAATTATCTCCTTGTTAAAAAATCAAACACCGATGAAATCGACGGTCATTGCCGAAAAGCTGCACAAAAGTCCGATTGATGTGATCAAGATATTGTGGAGAAAAGAAAACGATCCAATTTTCGTCAGAGAAGTGCACAAAAGAAAGAAAGGCCTCATCGTGCAACCGACATACGGATTGAAAAAGAGCGTCAATGAATAATCTGTCGATGCCTGCCTGCGAGGGCAGGCCATGTTGCATCAGAATGGCGAGAGGGACCGAAGCGGCTGTTAAGTGGGATTATCCGCAGAAAATGAATTCAATCATAGGGGTAGGAATTTATCCGCTTAATTACCCGGTCATCTCTTGATTTTTAATCCAAGGGAAAATGACCGGGCTGTTTTTTTTTGCCTGTTATTTGCTTTTGCTGCAATGTATCGACCGCGAGAACTGCCTGCCGCCTCATTCATTCTCTGCTGCAAGTTCTGTCTGCGACGGCACCTGCCTAATTGAAATAGCTGGATGGTCCTTTTGCTGTTTAGTTGTTTCCGGCTCTGTTTGTCAGTTGCCCGGCGCATCGTCTGCGTGCAAATTCCCGTCTTCCAAGTAGATGACGCGATCGCAGCATGCAAGCATCCGCGTGTCATGCGTGATCATCAGAGCAGCTTTTCCGTGCGACCGGACCTCATCATTCAGCCAGTGAATGATCGCTTTAGCCCGTTTAAAGTCGAGACTGGCCGTTGGTTCGTCGGCGAGAATCAGATCGGGCCGGTTCATTAAAGCACGGGCAATGGCTACCCGCTGCCGTTCACCGCCAGAGAGCTGAGACGGGTAATATTGGGACCGCGCTGCCAGTCCCGCTTTCTCAAGCAATCGATCCGCTCGCTGCCGTGCTTCTTGTTTCGGCGTGTGTCGCAGTCCGGAGACGAACAGCAATTGCTCCCTTGCGGTCAGATAAGGGATAAGATGAGCGCTCTGAAAAATAAAGCCGATCGACCGAAGACGCAGAGCGATTCGCTCCTTTAGACGCATCGCAGTCGTCACTTTTCCATTTAGCGTTACCTTTCCGCCTGTGGGCAGCATTAGCGCACCAGCTAACGACAACAAGGTGCTTTTTCCTGCTCCGGATGGACCGACCAGTGCGACAAACTCACCTTTATGAATGGAGAAACTGATATCTTTAAGTACGTCCAACGTTGCGTCACCGTCTCTGTATGACTTCTTCACATGAACAAAAGTTAAAATCGTTTTCATTCTGCTCACTCTCCTTCCATCGTTTGCTGCGCGCCGAGCCGGATGATCTGACGGACGGATAGCAATATACTAACCAGGCTGATGAGGATAAATGCGGCCAACCGCTCGACAATCAAACCAGGACCGAGTGAAAAAGGCATACCGGCGGGAAGCAGACCGGCTGTCAATTCAGTCATCGCCAGAGCGGTCGCCAGACTGAGAGCGAGCGTGATTAGCGTCTGAGAGACAAGACTGCGCACAAGGTAACCCGTCCCGGTGCCGATCGCTTTAAGGGTGCCAAACAGTGCCTCTTTTTGCATGGTAATGATGTAAAAAAATATACCGAGAATAAAAATGGAGATGACTAGCAGAAAGGCGATCATCATCTTCAGCGATCCCTGTTCTTCCGCATAACCGGGCAGTGCACGAACAACGTCTGCCGTAGGAATGATCGTGACCTCCTGCTTTAAATGAAGTGAGTCCGTGAGCTTCTTCGCCTGATGAACGGATAGAGTCGTGAGAACGGCAGAATAGCCTGCCTGTCCGGGAGTGGCTTCTAGCTTTTTCCATTGGGCGTCATTTAGATAGGCAACCGGCATATGGGAAAAAGTCGCATTCCTTGCCAGACCGACGATCTTAAAGATTGGTTTGTCTGCTCCTCCCTTGATTCGGTTATTCAAGTGGATTCCGTTTCGCTCGACCGAACGATCTATGATAAGATCGGTAGTAGAATGGCGGGGCGGTTTATGACCGGAGAACGGCGTCGGCGTGGCTACTGCACCGCTTGTATGGAAAAAAGTCAGATCGATTTTTCGTGACTGACCGACGCGCCGGACCGATGTACTGTAAATGTTCAAAGCGGCCGTTTTTTTCTCGCCGAGCCGTTCACGCAGTTGCCCTGTCGTATTGACAGACAGACGGGAGCGAGTGATATTCCGATCGGCATCTTTTTGCAAAATAAACGTCTGGTGCCCGAATCGTTCAATGGCTGCGGCGTTGTCTTCGGATAGGCCGTTCGCCAGTCCGGAGACGAAAAAGACAAGATAGGCCAGCAATGCGACAATGACCGTCATGAAGAAAAAACGACCGCGGCTGTATTTTATTTCCTTCCACGCCAGATACATGAATGATCCCTCACTTTATTGGTGACAATAATTTATATTTTTTTATTTAAGTCACCATTTACAATAACACATAATAGCAGAGGCGGCAAAGATAATGAGCAATATAAAAATAAATAAAAGTGACAAATTATCGCTTAAACCGATAAAAGATAGAGTTTATTGGTCGGTGAAGGCGGGGCGGTTATTCAAAGAGACCCATCAGCGAATTGGCCGTCTGGAGGAAGATAAGCTACTGTTCTATCTTTTAAAACATTGCAGTATTCAGACGGACAGGCCATATGTAACCTTCGGCATCGAAGAAATTGCCCGGTCCCTGCCCGATGTACCGGATGATCCCGACCGGCTGAAGGAGATGCTGCGCCGGATCGGCGATCATTCATTTTGGATTGCTACAGGAAATGGGGCTCATCAGGAGATGCTGACCGGTTGGATCCGACATGCAATCTATGATCAGGAAACGCGTGAGTTTACCGTGACGCTGAGTTCGGAACTCTATCCGTACATTGTCAGCTTGCATGATCGATTTCAATATGCCGATTTTGCGGCGGTAACGGAAGGGGCAAGGCTGAAAAGCAAGTATAGCTCGCGGCTGTATGAGCTTTTTCGCATTCATAAAAAAGTCCGTGAGTTGCCGCTGACACTTGAACAACTTCGTTATCTGACCGGCGTGGATGACGGGAAACTTGGACGCTGGGTCGATCTCAAACGCCGGGTTATTGATCCGGCCATTAATGAAATTAATCAAACCGGCTGCTTTATTATTTCATACGAACCGATCAAGTCGGGACGAGCGGTAACCGGCGTCTGTTTTACGATTGGAGGGCCGGAGGAGTCGGCAAGCCTGCGGCTGTAGCTTGTTGCCGGACATGATATAATTGAGATGAATTTTCATTTGATGGATCAAGGCTGGATGAAAGCGAAAGGCAGGTGGCGACATTGATCAATCGACGCTTGTTTCGCCTGACCGGGGGCGCGCGCAGGTGGCTCTTGATCGGTGTGCTGACGAGCTATTTGAGTACGCTGCTTTATATTGCTTGTCTGATAGTGATTGCCGTCGGCATTCGGCGGACTATAGACGATGAGATGGATACGGGTCTTGCTGCAAGCTTGTTACTAGTGCTGATTGTGCTTCTGACTGCCCGGACCATATTGAACCGGCAATCGGTTTCGGCCGCCGCGCGTTATTCAAACCAGGCACGGGCAATGCTGCGACGGCTGCTTTACGAAAAAGTAGCGAATCAGGAAATGGCCGGCGGGCCGTTTTCGACATCGGAAGCGGCGCAGACGGCGGCCACCGGAATCGATCGGCTGAGTGCTTACTTCGGGCGTTATGTCCCCCAAGTGTTTATTACATTACTTCTTCCGCCGACGATCTTCTTTATACTGGTTGCGTTCAGTTGGCCGGTAGCGCTTGTCCTGCTGGCCTGTGTGCCGCTGATCCCGTTGTCGATGCTGGTGATCCGCAGGAGGGCCAAAGGGCAGGCGCGGAAACATTGGCGGGCGTATATCCGGCTCGGCGAGGAGTTTCTGGAAGATATCTACGGCCTGACGACTCTGAAAGTTTTTCAACTGGACGGGCGGGCACACCGGGAAATGAATCGGGCGGCGGAGCAGTTCCGTACATCAATTATGACGGTACTGAAGGGTCAACTCAATTCGATCACGGTGATGGATCTCATCATTTATGGGGCTTCCGGCATCGGCATGGCCGTCGGCTTATTTGAAATGGCACGAGGTCGGCTGACTCTGACCGGCTTGCTACTTGTCCTGTTCCTGAGTACGGAATTTTTTATGCCGCTGCGCCGGTTCGGCTCGCTGTTTCATGTGGCGATGACCGGTACGTCGGCGGCAGAACGGCTATTTCAACTGCTGGATCTCCCAAATAAACCCAGTGGGGAAGAGAAACTGCCCGCCGCGAAGCGTTATGAGATTGTTGCGCGCGGCCTCTGCTTTTCCTACGACGACGGACATTCGGTGCTGACTTCGGTTGATTTTTCCGCTCGGACCGGCAAGCGGATCGCGCTGGTCGGTGCGTCCGGGTCCGGTAAGAGTACGTTGGCCGGGCTGATCGCCGGCCTGCTGCGCGGCTATACGGGATCACTCACGATTAACGGCGTGGAAGTGAACCGGGTGGCACCGGAGGCGCTGTTTGAGAAAGTCGCGCTCATGTCACCGGAAAGTCGGTTGTTTACGGCCGGGCTGCGGGAGAATCTGCGGCTGGGCAATCCGCAAGCAAGCGATGAGCAAATCATGGACACGCTCATGCGCGTGCATCTTGGCACATTTGTCCGTGATCTGAAAAAGGGGCTTGATACACCGTTGTCCGAAAACGGCGGCAATCTATCCGGCGGACAGAAACAACGGCTGCTGATGGCCAGGTTGCTGCTAACGGATCGGCCGATTTATATTTTCGACGAAGCAACGTCCAGTGTCGATGCCGACAGTGAAGCAATTATGTTGGCTGTCATGGATGAATTGGCACGCAATAAGCTGGTTCTGATGATCTCGCATCGTATGTACGCCGTCAGAGATGCCGATCGGATTTATGTTCTCGATCACGGCCGAATCGTGCAGGCCGGTACGCATGAAGAGCTCATTGCGGCTGACGGGCCCTATCGCTCGTTTGTTCGTGAAGAACGGCTGCTGGAAGAAGGAGGGAGCGTCTGTGCGGATTCGTAACGAGTGGTTGATTGTCCGTTTGCTAAAACTGGCCGGGCCGCTGACATCGGTGTTACTTTTTTCCGCTTTTGCGGGCGTGCTAAGCAGTCTGTCGGTGACGGCTTTATTTTTACTTGGTGCTTACGGAACGATCAAAGTCATTTCCGGGGACATATCCTTGCTATGGAATGTCGTCTGTGCGCTGCTTGTCTTTGCTTTCCTGCGCGGTTTTTTCCGCTATCTGGAACAGTATAGCGGCCATTATGTCGCATTTCGGCTGCTTGCCGTGCTTCGTGACCGGGTCTTCGGCGCGCTGCGGCGGCTGGCTCCGGCGAAAATGGAAGTGAAAAATAGCGGTGAATTGGTGTCGGCGGTAACCGGCGATATTGAGCTGATTGAAGTTTTTTATGCGCATACCATTGCGCCGGTGCTGGTCGGGCTCGTCGTATCGGTTGTCATGACCCTCTTTCTAGGGGCGCTTCATCCCGCATTCGGGCTGATCGGGCTGGCCGGCTACGTCGCGCTGGGAATGATTCTTCCGCTAGTGAACTATGCGCTGGAAAAAGAGCTCGGTCGGGAGTCCCGCAAAACCGCCGGCCTGTTTCAGCACTTACTGCTCGATGTGTTCACCGGCATTCGTGACATCCGTATGTTTGGCCGAACGAAAGATTTTGCTCATAAAATGACAGAAATGGAAACGCTGCAAAATGATAAGGAAACCCGGTTGGGCATGAATGCGTTCCTACTCAACGACATCGGCGGCAGCATCCAACTGCTGACGACGTTTGCCATCCTTTTTACCGGAAGTTTACTGACGTCGGTCGATGCAGTAAGCCATTTTGCCGTATTTTATGCGGCGGTCGGTTTTTTTGCTTCGTCGGCCCCCGTCCGTTCGCTGAATCGGCTCGGCAATGGGTTGATTCCGGCCTTCGCCGCCTGTCGCCGGATATTTTCACTTCTCGATGAAACGCCGGCGGTGAGTGAAGCTAAGCAAGCGGCGACACCTGGCGCGCCGGGAAATCTCGAGTTGAAAGCGGTCGGTTTCGATTACGAAGCAGGCGGCGAGGTTCTGGACGATATCGACTTAACTGTGAAAAAAGGCGAGAAAATCGGTATCTGCGGTGCCAGCGGTTGTGGGAAAAGCACACTGCTGAAATTGATCATGCGCTTCTGGGATCCCTCACGCGGCCGAATCGAACTTTCCGGCCTGCCGCTGACGCAGATCCGGATGAAGGCGCTGCGTACGATGGAAGCGGTGTCGCTTCAGGACGCGTTTTTATTCAACCGTTCGATCGCCGATAATATCCGTGTCGGCAATCCGCAAGCGACCGACGAGGAAGTGGCCGCCGCTGCCGAACGAGTGAATCTAAGTCAAATGATCGAACGCCTGCCTGCCGGCTTCCAGACAAAAGTGGGCGAACTTGGTGATCGCCTGTCGACGGGAGAGCGGCAGCGGCTTGCACTTGCCCGACTGTTCGTACGCTATAGCGCTGTCTCTTATACACATCTCCGAGCCCAC
>UQRJ01000054.1 GCA_900543345.1 uncultured Sporolactobacillus sp.
AAGGCTATTCGTCGGCAGCGTCAGATGTGTATAAGAGACAGATACTATGTTGCCAGCAAAACAAACAATATCGAAGAATAAACTGTTTAATTTTACCGATATTGAAAAAATTCAAAGTCAAAATGGCAGACACATTCCCGATATTCCCATCTCATCCACACGCGTCCATGCCAACCGAATCGAACTACTTAATAATTATTTTTTCCGGGAATCACGTTTAATATTCATCAGCAAGCATAATCGATTTGCCGACTATCCGCTGCATACGCATCAGTTCACTGAATTAAATTATATGCTGTCCGGTTCATGCCGGCAGATTGTCAATGGGAAACCGGTGACACTCCGTCAAGGCGACCTGTTGCTGATTGGAATCGGTTCCGCTCACGAAATTAAAGCGCTTAGCAAAAACGATTTGCTGATAAACATTTTATTCAAATCCAATGCCCTCTCGTTAGAATGGCTGAATCAAATGAAAAATAACCGAAATTCGTTCATTCTTTATCTACTTAATTTGGTGTTAAAGAAAAAAGAAACAGCTACTTATTATGTATTTCGGACCGAACCTGTGCCGGAAATCCGGCAGATTCTGAAAATGATGATTGGTGAATACTATTCCGAAAAAAACTATTCGAATGCGATCACCCTGTCGTTGTTGCCAATTCTCTTTACTTTGCTTGCCCGCGAAACCGAGCGGACACAGAGCGATCGACCCAAATCCGGCAACTCGTATCAAAATGAAAAGATGCTGCCACTCCTGCAATTGATCGACGAAGACTATAAAGACATCAACTTAACGAAAGCGGCGGCTCGGCTTGGTTACAATAAAACATACTTAGGCAATCTAATTAAAAAGCAGTTGGGAGTCACTTTTACGCAACTCGTACTCAAGCGCCGACTGTATCAGGCGCTCCTGCTGCTAAGGGCAACAGACCTGCCGGTCAGCGACATCGCCGTCGAATCCGGATTTTCCAACAAAACCTTTTTTTACAAAACATTTAAAAAAACATTTGGCTATCTGCCCGGTGAAAAGCGAAGAGGCAGCGCATCGTCGGAAGCAAAACAAACGAAGCCGCAATCATAAAAGCCTGCTCGCCGCCAAATCAGGCAGTTTTTCTCTGCACGTGCCGGCTCCTTGATGCTCGTGTTGTGACCCAGTGAATGTTCGTCACCGTTTTCATTCATCGCATTCGTTCCCGATAGCCGCCGCATGGCAGGCAGAAAAACGATTGACGCGATACTGAGTTCGCACGTGGATCGCGGAGACCCAGCTCATTAAAAAAGCCGCCCCACAGGCCTTCCAGACGGCCTTGCAGCAGCAATACTTGAGTCGGCGTTCGTCGCCGATCAGTTTCCGATGACATGGTTATAAAACCAAAAAGCAGGGGTGATTCTTTCCGGGGAATCGCCACCTGCCGATACGCGCAAGACCATCGTGCTCTCATGCTTGCCGTTTTTGCTTCGTCTGCTGTCTGCCGAGAAAGTTTACGCTAACGTCAGTGCATCGATCTCAGCCAATTCTTCCTGTGTCAGCGACGGGCTGTCGATCACTTTTAAATTATCCAGTATCTGTTCCGGTTTGGATGCACCGACGAGGACGCTGGTCACCGCACCGTCTTTTAAGACCCATTTCAGCGCCATTTGAGCCAGACTTTCACCACGTGCTTCGGCCATATGATTTAACCGGCGGATGCGATCTATTCTTTCTGCTGTAATCTGCTTTGTACTTAAAAATCTGCCGTCAGTCGCGACACGGCTGTCGGCGGGAATGCCGTTAAGATAACGATCCGTCAATAGTCCCTGCGCCAACGGACTGAAGGTGATAATTCCCTTCCCTTCCTTTACCGCCGCTTCTTTTAACCCGTTTCGCTCAATCGTACGATCCATCATGTTATACCGATTCTGATTAATGATGAAAGGACAGTTCAAAGCCTTCAGGATTCGGCAAGCCTTGGTCATTGTGGCTCCGTCATAATTAGATAGGCCGACATAAAGCGCTTTCCCACTTTTAACAGCCTGAGCCAGTGCCCCCATTGTTTCTTCCAACGGTGTCTCCGGATCCATGCGATGATGATAAAAAATATCAACATAATCTAACCCTAGCCGTTGGAGGCTTTGATCGAGACTGGCAAGAAGATATTTGCGGCTGCCCCAATTGCCATATGGACCGGGCCACATATCATAGCCCGCCTTAGTGCTGACGATGAGTTCGTCTCGGTAAGCATGAAGATCTTCTCTCAGCATTCTTCCCAGATTTTTCTCAGCGCTTCCCGGTTCCGGTCCGTAGTTATTGGCCAAATCAAAATGAGTGATGCCGTGATCAAAGGCGGTAAAACACAATTGTTTCATCCGCTCATAATCCGCCGTATCGCCAAAGTTATGCCACAGGCCCAACGAAACTACCGGCAGTTTCAAGCCGCTGCTTCCACAACGGGGATAAACCATTTGCTGATAACGTTTGCCGCTTGCTTGATACATGATGTTTTTTGCCTCCTCTATCGCTCTTCATAAAAAATAACACTTCAAGTATACTTGAAGTCAATAGAATCTTTCAGTTTCGGGAGCGATAGGAATGCAAACGTATACCATTAAGGATATCTCACGCATGTTTCACATGCCGGCGTCTACCTTACGTTATTATGAAGCGTTGAATATCTTAACGAACATTCAGCGGACGCCCTCCGGCCGGCGCATTTATGAACAGAAGCACGTAAACCGGCTCAGATCAATCTGCTGCATGAAGCGGACCGGACTGCCGTTATCCCGGCTGCAAATCTTCTTTGCCTACGAAGCGGACGAAGCGGAGCATCTCGATGACATCTTAAATCTGTTGAGTGAACAACGGCGCCGGGTCTTGCAACAGCTCATGCAACTGCAACTGGATCTGGCACATGTGAATCGAAAACTACACTACTATCATGATATCAAAGCTGCCCGTGCAACCGGCGAACCACATCCCAATTGGTCCGATTACCGAGAGAAACAATTTACAAACTAAGCTAACGATGCGGCGGCCATTCAAGTACCGGGCCCAAATACCCGACGGTCAGTTAACAGGAGGCAGAAGCGGCCGGCCAAACAGCACTTTCAACGGCATTGGCACGACAGTTTGTCTCCAACAACAGAATCAGACTTGCTCACCGCTTAATGTCGTTTGATAAGCTTCAGTGACATGCAACGCGCAGTGCTACACGGGCAGCAGCGATGGAAGAAAAGGTCTTCCCTTCGGCAAGCGGTGGAAATCTTCGGTTTTTAGCGGGACCGGTCGATCGGTGAGTTTATAACGGAGGCAGACTTGACGATCGATCTCGCGGAGCACGCCGTCATCGGTTAACCACAGCTTCCGGGAAGCGAGAAAAAGGCGCCGTCCGGGCGGATGAAAGACGGCTTGCCAGGGTCCGCTGACAGCCGGGCCGTCAGGAATGCCGGCCATTTGCTGCCTACTGAGCCAGATGCAGGCGTGATGCTGAAAGCGATAATAGTTGAGGGCCCGCAGATCGAGCGCCCGTTTTTGATGATGTTCCAAATAATAGAAGCGGCCGCTCTCCCGCTCCCGGCACAATCGATAGCCGGGCAAGATGCGATCGTCAATCGCCGCCGCTTCACGATAGCGGAATAATAACGGATCAGGGACGTCAATGGCCTCCCGGGATGGTATCTGATAATGCCGTTGCCATCGCTCCCGAAGTGGGCGGCGCACCTCGCGGTCGATCAGCATCAACTGTCCGGCACAGCGGATGACGGTACCGTCGATGAGTTCATCGGTCAGCCATTGATTCAGGCGCTGGAATGAACGCGGTGTTTTATAGGCTGTTTCCAGGATTTCACGAACAGGATAAAACGGAACCCATTCGTTCAAGCGTCGCCAGAAGATGGCGTCGGCACAGTCCCAATAAGCCGGGTTTTCATCCCAGTAGCTGCCGTATTTGGAAAAAACAGGCTGAAGAAGATCGGCGCGGTGCATCACCGAGCAATGGTCTGTCCGGAAAGCGGCATCGGCAAGTACATGATCCGCCCGCCGGACCCATTCTCTTTGTTTCCGGAGCTGTTCATCGACAATACGCACCCGCTGACCGGCATAGGCTGCTTCATGGGCCGCGGATTCGAGAAAATGAACCATCTTTTCCAGTCGATCTCTGACGTATATGGTATCATCCGTCAGATAAGTAATGTATTTTCCTTTCGCCTGACGAAGGGCCTGATTAATCAGCACCGCATAGCGCACTTTCCGATAACGCACTTCGTTGCGGACGCGACTGTTTCGATAATGGACACGCGGATCGTTTAGAAAGCGGGACAGGATCGCCTGCACTTTCTCGCCGGAATGATCGTCCATCAGCCACAATTCCCAGTTACTGTAGGTCTGCTCAAAGACGCTTCGAAGCGCGGCAGCCACGGTATCCGGTTTGTTGTAACTGGTCATGATGATCGACACGACAGGTTGGCTCACGGTGCATTCCTCCGACGCGGGCAGGTCGCCCGGTTAGCTATCTTCAGTAAACTATCTCCTATCACCACGATTCCTCCCGCTCGCACAAGCTCGTTCAGTGATACTGACAGGTTGCGTTAGCACATTGCGTCTACGGCATATACAGCGGTGACCGTTATTCTCCGTTACCGGTTTTTTTCTGCGACATTGGTAAATGACGAATCAGGATCGGTTACTGGAAAAACGGAGGAATTCCCATTATCTCCCGGTAATGAAAGTCTTATCAAGCCGGACTTCTCATCGAATCTACAGCTGCTTGCGCAGTTTCTCTCTTCCCCAGCAGCAGTAGATTATGTCATGGGTCCCTTTTTTCCTTTTCAGCAATTTTACTTTTCCTATGCATGCTCTATATCATATGAACTTTTCGACAGTCCGTATAGACGATTCAATAGAATAAAATAAAAACATACCAACGATCGGGCGCCTTTTTTTCTACTCGAGTTGTTAGGTTTATAGCCATCAATACACTTAACCTAATACAAACATGGATTTTTCATAGAATGTGCAGACATCCTATGCAAGAAAGCAGTAAAAAGAATAGATTATAATGAATTCGGACATAACCGCCGGATTTCACCAATAAGTCGTGGAAAGCGCCGCGGCACAGAGGAGGGTTAAAGTATGCCACTGTACGCACAGTACAATGTGCTCAATAATCATTTTAGACAGTTGGATAAATTCTTTCGCTCACTGCCCCCGGGAACAACGGTTACGATCTACGGAGATTCTGGAACGCTGTATGGTCCTGCCGAATTTGTCAGCTTTGATCCCTTAACCGGTTTAGTGTCTTTACTGGAGTCGACAGGCGTTTCACCGGCCACTTCGCAAATTATTAACATTCCCGTCAGAAAGATTGAATCCGTCACAACATCCTGATGAAAGCTTTACTCATCAAAAGCGGCCTTAACGGCATTTATCCGTTTCTCGAGGACGCATTGCAAGCGAGCTGGGCAGCCATCGGCCACAACATGAAGAGCCTCTCCCTGTCCACATTCAATACGTCGTCGGACCAGCTTTTCGATCATTTCGATTTGGTGCTTATGCTCGGCGGATTCGGTGTTCACCCGAAAAAACTGCTTGCCTCATCCGGACGTCGAGCTCGCACCGCGATCTGGCAAACCGAAGATCCTTTCTATATCGAGGATAGTCTGAAGTTATTGCCGGTCGTTGATCATCTGTTCTCGGTCGATGAAGGCGCGCAGCGCTACTATCGCTCCAAAGGATTTAACCATACGTCGTTTCTACCGCTCGGCACATTTCGTTCCGTCTTCCATCCCCGGCAATCGGATGCTTCATTGTCGGCCGATTTATTGCTAATCGGTTATCCTTACCCAAATCGTCTGCATCTGATCCGCTGCGTGCTGAACCGCACCCGCTATTACGTAACCGTTGCCGGGAAGGGTTGGTACAATGCGCTGACCAAACGTTTCAGGCATCACCCTCGACTGAACATCATCAATCGCTGGCTGACGCCTGAGGAAGCGGCACGTCGTTACTGCAATGCCCGCGTGGTGCTGAACCCGCATCGCAGTGCCGAATTTCCGCTGAATAAAAATCGCCCGGGCGTGCCCGGCCTCAGCTTGAATAATCGGACATTCGACGTCGCTGCCTGCCGCGCATTTCAACTGGTCGATCGGCCGTTGACCAAAGCATCCGGCTTTACCGACGACGAATTGATCACCTACGCATCGACGGCAGACGGTGTAAAGAAGATCGACTATTTTTTGAATCATCCGGCTCAGCGCGCACGCATAGCCGAAAAAGCTTGGCAACGCGTCATTCAGGAGCATTTGATGAGTGATCGCGCAGCGTCCATCGTCCGGACGATGGCCGACACTGGTAGCAGTGAAACACAAACAACCGAAAAGGCCGGCAAATCAAAGCCGGTAGCTTAAATCGAGCAGGAGGGCCGCATCAGCAGTCCTTCTGCTTTTTGCCGGCTTTTAAAGAAGAACAAGCAATATACGGAGTCGCAGGAGAAAAGCACGAAGGCCGCTGCTGCGTGGCCAATGATCTGATCAATCGCCAAATTCGGTTGTCGGCAATGCCGAGATATCCGCAGCAAAAAAGGCCCGTCTGCCGGAACGCGATAGAGAGTGCCGACAAAGCGGGGACTTTCGGCAAGCAGATCATGTCGGAGGTTGTTTTTTTCGTTTACCGACCGGAGTGATCCAGTACGTGCCGGATACAAGCGGTGACGCGATCCAGCCCGCTGCCATCGGTCACCCGGCGAGCCGCTTGATGAATCTGAAGACGGCGATGATTGTTTTCAAGCAGCAACCGCAGGGCGCCGGCAATCCGCTCCGGACGTCCCGCCTCGAGCAGCGGCAGCATCATGCAGCTGCCGGTATGCGCCAGTGCAGCACCCGTTTGCTCTTGGTGATCCACTTGCGGCAGAACAAGGCATGGAACGCCGACACAGCACGCCTCAAACAGCGTCATGCCGCCCGAGACAACGGCCAGATCGGCATCGGCAAAATGCGGGGCGAGCGATGGAACGGCCGTCATAACAGAAATGCCGCCGATTTGTTTTGCTTGCTCACGGACTCGTTCCGGTTGATTAAACGCCGTCCCGAGAATCACCATGACGGGCGGTAAGCAGACAAGTTGTTGCAAACCTCGAAGCGCCCGCATCACGGGAAAAATCAGTTCGTTCGGATCGCTTCCGCCCAGACTGACGAGCAGCTTGCGACAGCGGAGGCGGAACCGATAGGCACGCCTGGCCGGCACCAAACCCTGATCGAGGATCAGATAAGCCGTCCCCCGGAGGATGTTTGCGGCAGGCGACGGTTGCAGTCCGGCAGCCCCATAGATGCCATTGACGACCAAGTCCGCCCGGCGAATCAATTCCGGCTCTTTAACTTCAAATAAAACCGTCGCGAAAGATTCCGATGCCTGAAGCTTTTCAAGCTCCCGGATGGTCAGATCCAGACGGTCGATGATCAGCAGTGCCGGCCGGAGACTGCGTATCTGCCAAGCCAGCCAGGTTTCCCGCTCCCCCACCGGCCACTGCTGCGTCCGCCAGTTCGGATCATCCAAAAAATTCCGGCTTGCGGCAGATTCGGTAAAACAGTAGAGTGTCTCCCCGCAACCGGAAAGGCGGGCGGCCAGCAAGCGCATGCGCACCAGATGACCCATCCCCTTGACGCGGCTTCCTTCGACAATAATAAATATCGGCCGCCGATGTGCAGAAGCATTCAACCGCTCACCCCTTCCTTCAACGCCCGAACAATCGCGGCCGCCGAACAGTCCGGCCGGTTGCCCAGTTTTTGATAGAGGCGGGTCACGTGCACGTAATCCTGCGGCGTATCAATTGTTACCCGTCCCTGGGAAAATACCAGCGAGTCGGCCGGCAGCCAATCACCGAGCCGGTACCTTTCTGGATGATCGGTGAGAAAAAGCGTAACGTGTTCCCTGTAGCGCATTGCCCGTGGCCAGTTTCTCCGCAGGTCGGCCAGCGACGCAGCACGGACAATTTCCGCCGCCAGTCCAACAGGAACGGCCGTGCAATAGGTATAATCATAGCCTTGTCTTAAATGTTCCTCAAGCATACGATCAAGCAGTTCGGGATCGGTCAGTGGATTATCCGCTGTCAGCCGAACGAGTGTCCGTGGTTGTCGGCACTGAAGCAAAGCAATAAAGCGCCGCAGGACGAACTGCTCATCGCCACGAAAAACCGGACAATTGATCTGCCGACAATAGTCGGCAATCCGATCATTTTCTCGCTGATTGGATGTGGCGACTACCAGATTGGGTGAGGCAGGCGTATAATAAGCAGAACGTCTGACCCGCTTAATCAGAACGCCGAGCACAGTACTGTCGCCCAATGGTTTGAGTACCTTCCCTGGTAGCCTCGTCGATTTCATCCGCGCCTGAATGACAAATAGGACCGGGATCATCTCTCCCGCCTCAGGACGTCGTCCCAGACCAGGCCGCGCCCCGCCGGAATATCTCGGACGGCGATCACACCGCCGGTCAGTAGCGGCCAATAGCGCGGGTGCAATCCTTGAAGCCGTTCACCCGGGCGGAGTACGGCTAGATTCGCCGCCGACAAGCGTTCACCCCGGCGAATCGGTGCTGTCGTAAAAATCCCGCGAAAAGCAAAATTCCGCAGCGATTGTTCAATTTTGAGCGGCCGCTTTGCCGACGAACCTAGTAGCAGCGATGCCACTGCCGGCTTCTCCCCGCGGCGCAGGGCCGTTTCGGTATTGCGAATCCCCCGGACCATCTCGGTCAATTCCGCGGGAGACAGCGCGAACGAGTGATCCGCACCGGGCAATGTTTTGTCAACGGTAAAATGCTTTTCAATAATCTTTGCGCCAAGTGCAACCGCCGCACAGGGGGCGGCGACCGGGTCCAGACTGTGATCGGAAAAACCGATCACTGCCTCGGGAAATGCCCTTTTCAATGTGCCCAGAATCGCCAATCGGCTGGCCTCCAGCGGTGCCGGATAGCTGGCCACACAGTGCATCAGTGCGAGCGGACCGGCACCGTTTTCGGCGACCGTCCGGAACGCTTCCTCCACTTCACTTAACCTAGCGCCGGCCGTCGATAACAGGATCGGTTTTCCCCAACCGGCAATCTGTCTCAAAAGCGGTAGATGATTTAATTCATAAGAGGCAATTTTATACGCCACGGGTCGGAACCGGCGCAGCGCCCGAGCAGAGTCCTCGTCGCAGACGCTACTTAGAAAGAGGACTCCCCTCTCCCGACAACGGGCAATCAATTGCGGTATCCAGTCGACCGGCATCGCCGCACTGCGAATAATCGCCTCAATGGGACGCCGATCGCCGCGGGCCGTGGTATACAAGCCGGGGGCCGGCGCATACATCCGGTCCGGACGGAACAGTTGAAATTTGACCGCATCCGCACCGGCGTCGGCCGCACGGTCGATCAACTGTATCGCGCGGGCCAGATGCCCGTCATGGTTGATACCGGCTTCGGCAATGATCAACGCGGGATGATTATCGCCAACTGCGCGCGATCCCATGTAGAATTCAGCCATGTTCTGTCTCTCCTTTTATCTAGAAAGTTCACCAACGCGTTTCCGTCACGTCCTTTCCTTTAGCTGTCAAGCCAGCGATGCAACGTCACCGAAGCATGCACCAGCCGAAAACCGCAGCGTTCATACAAACGGACGGCGGCAATGTTGCCTAACTGTGTGCCGACCTGAGCCCGGCGAATTCCGCGTTCGACCGCGTCGCTGAGTGCTGCGCGGACAAGCGACGAACCGACACCGCGGCTGCCGCAGCCTTTCTTTACGGCCAGCAGATCGATGATCAGCCACCGCTCAACCGTTCGGCACTGAATAAAGCCGAGCACCTGCCCTCGTTGATCCGCGGCAACCCAATTTCGATCGGCACGGCCGCGAAAATTATTAACGGTCCAGCGCCGATACAGTCGGTCGGCCGCTGCCGTGGACAGTTTGGGATCGCCGTAAAAACGACTGTTGACAAATGTTCCGGCGGCAATTTGCTGTACCGCCTCAAGGTCGGCTGCCGTCATGATACGGATGGCCGGTGCGGCAACGCCCTCAATCCCTTCCATCGACAAAGTCAGCAGGCCATCTACAAAAACAAAATGCTCCCTCTCCAGCAGTTGAATGTCTCGTTGATTGTCCGCCTCCACGCGGACGGTAATCAGATCGGCGCCTTGATGCCTTGCAGTGTGGATAAACTGACGCAACAAGCGACGACGATTTGCGGCAGTGCCTCCGGTCAGAAGCATCAAACGAGCAATGCGTTTATCAAGCACCTGGCTCTCCCATGCTTCCGGCCGATACAGCAGTAGCGCCGTTAGTCTGTCCGAGTGCAGCAGTCCGATCGAACGGCAGTCGCGAGCGGTTCGGATGGTCGTTTCCTCCTCTCCTTCAGCTTGCAGAAACTGACGGATAAGAGGATAGGAAAGATTGAACTGATAACGCTTATCGGCATTTTGCTCAGGTTGTTGCTGCATCACGAATCACCTCAATCACGCGCTGCACTGCAGCATCGGTCATTCCCGGATATAAAGGCAGCGAAATCGCCTGCATGTAATAATGATAACTCTCCGGAAAATCCTCCGGTTGGTAGCCAAAAGTTTCCGCATAATAAGGATGCAGCGGGACCGGGATAAAATGAACGCTGGTGCCGATCTTATGCCGGGTCAGCCGATTGATGAGCGCATCGCGCGTCATACCGAATCTGCCCGGATCCACGCGAATCACGTAGAGATGCCAGGCATGGGTGCGTCCGGGTGCGGCAGCAGGCACTGTAATACCTTCAAGACCGGCTAGGGCTTTCTGATAGGCACCAGCAATCGCTTCTCTTCTTGCCTGCATGGCGGGCAGCTTTTTTAACTGATGCAGTCCAACGGCAGCCTGCATATCGGTCATATTGCATTTATAACCCGGCTCAAGCACTTCATAGTACCAACTGCCTTTATCCGAATAACGTTTCCATGCATCGTGATTCATCCCGTGCAAGCTGAGTAGGCGGACACGTTCGGCCAGAAGATCGTCATCGGTGGTCAGCATCCCGCCTTCCCCGGTAGTCAGATTCTTAGTTGCGTAAAAACTGAAGGCGGTCGCGTCACCGATCGTCCCGATCTTCTTTCCCTTGTACAGCGAACCGACCGCATGCGCCGCATCTTCAAGCAGAAAAAGATGATGCCTTTTCGCGATCTGTTTCAGGGCATCCATATCGCAGGATTGGCCGGCAAAATGCACCGGAATCACTGCCTTCGTTTTCGACGTGACTGCCGCCTCCACGGCCGCCGGATCAATCGTCAGCGTCTGCGGATCAATATCGACAAATACCGGGATCGCTCCTGTATGGATGATGACATTTGCCGTTGAGACAAAGGTCATGGCCGTCGTAATCACTTCATCGCCCGGGCCGATTCCCCGTGCTTTCAGACCAAGGAATAGGGCGGACGTACATGAATTGACGGCAATCGCATGGCGCACGCCGAGCATTTGGGCAAATTCACGTTCAAACGTACTCACCTTCGGTCCACGGGACAGCCAGCCGCTTTTAAGCGTATGCATCACTTCGGCGTATTCCGCTTCATCAAGGTAAGGACGGGAATAAGGAATCCATTCCGTCTGTTTCTTAGTCATCGTTCACCCTTCTTTTTTCAATTGCCGTCTGCTCTGCCGGACCAGCGGATGGGCGGCAACCAACGGCGCAATCAGATTTCGAATCTGCTCCAGGGGCAGCGGTGTCAGTGCGTCGGAGGTGGGGGGCTTTACCAAACACTGACCCGGCTGCCGCCCCTTTGGCCGGATCACATACATTCCCAAATCCGCTTGCTCTACGGCGTCTGTTGCTTCCTCCTCCGTCATCAGTTCTTCATACATTTTCTCGCCGGGCCGCCGGCCAACCACACGGGTACGGATGTCGGAACGTTTTAAGCCGGTCCGGCGGCAGGTTTCTTCGGCAACGGCCAACGCCAGATCCTGAATCCGCAGTACCGGCATCTTCAGCACAAAAGTTTCGCCCCCCCGCGCCTCCTCCGCGGCCGAAAGAACCAGCCGTACCGCCTGAGGAATCGTCATAAAAAAGCGGGTCATCCCGGGGTCGGTCAGTTTCAGTTCTCGCTTCGTCAGCATCTGTTCAATAAACCGCGGCACCACCGAACCTCTCGAGCCGAGCACGTTTCCAAATCGGACGCTGGCAAACACCGGACGGCCCGGTTGCCGGTTATCCAGTGCCGAGGCCATTAGTTTTTCCGCCAACATTTTGGTCGCTCCCATTGCATTCGTCGGCTCTGCCGCCTTATCGGTACTAATAAAAATCACCCGCCGGCAGTCCGTGTCGGCAGCAGCCCGAATGATATTAGCTGCTGTCTCTTATACACATCTCCGAGCCCACGAGACCCTAAGACATCTCG
>UQRJ01000055.1 GCA_900543345.1 uncultured Sporolactobacillus sp.
ACGAGATGTCTTAGGGTCTCGTGGGCTCGGAGATGTGTATAAGAGACAGCATCGATGCTGCTCGGTTCGCTGCTCGGCACGTCGCCGACATCGGCCTATATCGAATCGTCGACCGGGATCGCGGTCGGCGGTCGTTCTGGTTTTACCGCTGTCGTGACCGGCATCCTGTTTCTGCTCGGCATGTTGTTCTCGCCGCTGCTGACGGTCGTCACGTCGCAGGTGACCGCACCGGCACTGATTATCGTCGGTGTGTTGATGGCTTCCGCTTTGCAGAAGATCCCGTGGGATCGCTTCGAGATCGCCGTCCCCGCTTTTTTGACGGTGCTCGGCATGCCGCTGACCTATAGCATTTCCGACGGCATCGCGCTCGGATTCCTTGCTTATGTTGTCACAATGGTTACGGCAGGTAAATGGAAAAAAGTCCATCCGATTGTTTATGTCCTGTTTGTCGTTTTTCTGATCTTCTTTTGGGCATTGTACATGTGAAACGAATGAATCTGTCCGTTTCGGTCCTTCTCCCCATGCTGCGGAGAAGGATTTTTTTAGCAGGGGATTAGCGGGTCATCAGCGCCGAGTTTAGCGGGATCGGCAACCGCGGAACCGTAACATTCGGGGAACGCCTGAATCCGGAATAACCGCTGCCGGCCGAAGTTGCCGGTCGGGAGATAACGCGGTTCGTTCCCGCTGCATAGCCGGCACCGGGCCGGGTCAAACTAAGGATAACTCCGAATGAAAGCTGTGATGTCGTTGGTTGCATTAATCTTGGCCATTCTGTTTTGGCTGGTCGGCTTTGCCGTTTTAATTTGCGGCTTCATTCTGACCGGCGTGCTGCAATCTGCCGGCAGGAAATTGATGGAACACGCAGAACATGAAAAGGGCAAGGATAATTCGGCGAGCCTGGCGATGGCCATCGAAGGTCGGTTGCTCCGCTCGATTCCCGGTTATGTCGTTCATCTGGGAACGGTAACGGCGGGCTTGACGCTGATTGCCATCGGCTGTGTGGCGATAGCCTTTTATTGTACCTGAACGTGCCGACTCCTGATATAATGAAGTCGACAACCCAATAGAGTGGTGACGGAACAATGAAAAAAGGAAAGCGCGCCGACCGCTTGAAGAAACTTCCCATGAAGAAGGTTTTTATTGTCGGTGAAAACGAAACGATCGACGAATGTCTGGAGCGGATGAAAAAAGAAGGCTACGATCCGTCTATGCGCGTTGAGCGGCCGATTTTCCGCGAGGGGAAAGACGGACCGGAAATCATCGGTCGGCGCCGTGTAATCGAAGGTCTATTGCGCACAACAAAAGGCGAACAATAAAAACGAAAAGCTTCATAACGTTCGATTATCGGGTTGACACACCCCGAATGATGCTGATATGATGAGATTGTCAAGTGAAGATTGCGAACCCTCATATATTTTTGGGAATATGGCCCAACTGTTTCTACCCGGCGACCGAGAATTGCCGGACTATGAAGGGAATATCGGGACGTGTCGTTCGGACGGACCGCGGTTTTTGTGCGGTTTTTGTGAACCAGACGGTCTGATTTCTCTTCCGGAGAATCAGCTGATCTGGGCTTTTTTATATCCGTTGTTCCAAGCCGGGAAAAGAAACAAGACCGGATATTTGCCTGAGGAGGAATTTGTTTTGAGCAGTGCAACAGTAGGTGTCGTCATGGGAAGCAGTTCGGATTGGCAAACGATGAAGCAGACTTGCGAAATGCTTGATGCGCTGGAGATTCCGTATGAAAAAAAAGTTGTGTCGGCGCACCGTACGCCGGATATGATGTTTCACTATGCCGAGACGGCTCGGTCGCGCGGTTTGAAAGTGATTATCGCCGGGGCGGGCGGAGCCGCCCATCTGCCGGGGATGATTGCGGCAAAGACCACGTTGCCGGTCATCGGCGTGCCGGTGCAATCCCATGCACTCAGCGGTATAGATTCGCTGCTGTCGATCGTGCAAATGCCGGCGGGCATTCCGGTCGGTACCGTAGCGATCGGCAATGCCGGCGCAACGAATGCCGCCCTGCTTGCCGCTGAATTTCTGTCGGCTTTTGATGACGAATTGGCGAATAGGTTGGCCGATTATCGCGAATCGCTGAAACGGAAAGTGAAGGACAGTGATCTAAGTTGACTCGGAAGACGATTTTACCGGGACAAACGATCGGCATTCTCGGCGGCGGTCAACTCGGCCGGATGATGGCGATTGCCGCCAAACAGATGGGTTATCGAATCACCGTTCTTGATCCGACAGAAGATTGCCCGTGCGCTCAGGTCGCCGACCATGTGATCACGGCCGCTTATGACGATCCGGAGGCGGCGAAAGAGATGGCCGGATGCGCCGATGTGGTGACCTATGAATTCGAAAATGTCGACGTCGCTGCGGCGGACTATCTGCAGCGGCACAGTTATTTGCCGCAAGGCTGGCACCTGCTGGAGATCACGAAGGATCGGCTGCGGGAGAAAGCGGCAATCGCGAAAGCGGGCTTGCCGGTTGTGCCCTATCGCCCGGTCCGCAATGACAAAGAATTGAAACAAGCCATTAAAGACATCGGTTTTCCGTCGGTATTGAAAACGACAGAAGGCGGCTACGACGGAAAGGGACAGTATGTGTTGAAATCCGCCGCCGATTTGGACGAGGCGCGGCCGTATATCGGCCGAACGCCGTTCGAGCTGGAAAAGTGGCTGCCGTTCGCTAAAGAGATTTCCGTCATTGTTGTTCGTGGGACTATCGGCGAAACGTCTGTTTTTCCCGTTGCTGAAAATATCCATTGTCATAATATCTTGCATCATACCATTGTGCCGGCGAGGATTCCGGAGGCGCTGCAGGAAGAAGCAACGAAATATGCGCTGCGTCTTTCCAAGGCGCTCGACCTCGTCGGCACACTTGCCGTCGAAATGTTTGTCGGTAAAGATGGCAGAGTATACGTGAATGAAACGGCGCCGCGGCCGCACAATTCGGGCCATTTTTCAATCAACGCCTGCGATACATCGCAATTCGAGCAGCATATCCGGGCGATCTGCGGCCTGCCTCTGGGCAATACGGCGCTGCTCAAGCCGGTGATCATGGTTAACATTCTCGGCCAGCAACTGCAGCCTGTACTCGATAAGGTCGATCAATTGTCGGACGCTCACTTGCATCTGTACGGCAAAGCCGAAGCGCGTGTCGGCCGCAAAATGGGGCACCTGACGATTCTGGCCGATACGGTGCAGGAAGCCCTCGATAAAGCGCAACGGCTCGGCATTTGGACTATTGAAAAGAAAGTAGGTCGGAAAGCATGATTGATCGTTATACCCGTCCGGAAATGGGCGCAATCTGGACGGAGGAAAATAAATATAAGGCCTGGCTGGAGGTCGAACTGCTCTCCTGCGAAGGCTGGTCCGAGCTCGGCGTTATCCCGAAGGAAGATTGTGCGAAGCTGAGGCGGCATGCCTCGTTTACCGTCCGGCGAGTTCACGAGATTGAAAAAATCACCCGCCACGACGTCGTGGCGTTCACGCGGACGGTGTCGGAATCGCTCGGCGAAGAAAAAAAGTGGGTACACTATGGCCTGACCTCCACGGACGTTGTCGACACGGCCCAGTGCTATCTGCTGAAGCAATGTAATGCTATTTTACTCGAAGATATGAAACATTTGATCGATGTCATCCGAGTTCAAGCAAAAAAATACAAGAATACGATCATGATGGGCCGAACGCACGGCGTGCATGCCGAACCGACGACATTCGGCTTGGTAATGGCCCTCTGGTATGAGGAAATGAAGCGCAACCTGGCCCGTTTTAAAGACGCATCCGAGGATATCCGTGTCGGCAAACTGAGCGGAGCAGTCGGCACATACGCCAACATCGATCCGTATGTCGAAAAATACGTCTGCGAGCATCTCGGATTGCGCCCGGCACCGATCTCGACTCAAGTGCTGCAGCGTGACCGTCACGCTCACTATTTAGCGACGCTGGCGTTGATTGCCACGTCGATCGAAAAATTCGCCGTCGAGATCCGCGGCTTGCAACGTTCGGAAATTCGCGAGGTCGAGGAAGGCTTTGCCAAAGGGCAGAAGGGTTCTTCGGCAATGCCGCACAAGCGCAATCCAATCGGTTCGGAGAACATGTGCGGGATGGCCCGCGTGCTGCGTGGCTATATGCTGACGGCCTACGAAAATGTTCCGCTCTGGCATGAGCGCGACATCTCCCATTCGTCGGCGGAACGAATTATTCTGCCGGATGCGACAAGCGGTCTCGACTACATGCTGCACCGTTTTGCTCATATTCTGGAACACCTGATCGTTTACCCGGAGCACATGCGCCGCAACATGAAGCGGACGTTCGGCCTGCCGTTCTCGCAGCACGTCTTGCTGGCCTTGATCAAGAAGGGACTCAGTCGCGAGCAGGCTTACGATATTGTGCAGCCGAATGCGATGAAATCCTGGCAAAGCGAGACCCCGTTCCGAAGTATATTGGAACAGGATGAGCGCGTCACCGGCCGGTTGTCGCCGCAAGAACTAGACGCCTGCTTCGATGAAACCTACCATTTGAAAAATGTAAATTTGATTTTTGAGCGGCTTGGACTGAACGAATGAGACGGTGAAAAAAGGTGCCGGAGCGCACCGAATCCAAGGGAGCCCTGCATGATGAGCGAATTGTTGTATGAAGGCAAAGCGAAAAAAATGTTTTCGACCGACGATCCGAACGTATTACGTGTCTTGTATAAAAACGACGCGACGGCGTTCAACGGCAAGAAAAAGGCCGTTTTCCCCGGGAAGGGCAAACTGAACAATGCAATTTGTACGATGGTCTTCCGCATGTTGGAGCAAAACGGCATACCAACCCATTTTATTGATAAAATTTCCGATCATGAGCAGCTTGTCAAAGCGGTAAACATTATTCCAATCGAGGTCGTTGTCCGCAACGTTGCGGCGGGCAGTCTTGCCAAGCGTTTCGGCGTCGACGAAGGTCAATCGCTCGGTCGGACGATTATTGAATTTTACTATAAAAGCGATCAGTTGGGCGATCCGATGATCAATGACGATCACGCGTTGGCGATGAAATTGGCGACGGCCGAGGATCTGGCGACGATTCGCGTTCTGGCGCTAAAAATCAACCGACTACTACAGAAGCTGTTTGACGAGGCAGGTATTTTGCTGGTCGATTTCAAGATTGAATTCGGTAAATTGAAATCAAGCGGCAAGCTGGTACTGGCCGATGAGATCTCGCCCGATTCGTGCCGGTTATGGGACAAGAAGACCCATGAGAAACTGGACAAGGATGTTTTTCGTCGTAACCTTGCCGATCTGCCGGAGACGTATGAAAAATTGCTGAACCGACTGGAGGCTGTTCAATGAAAAAGGTGAAAGTGTACATCACATTGAAAAAAAGCGTTCTTGATCCGCAGGGACAGGCGGTCAAGCAGTCATTGCACAATCTCAATTACGATCACGTAAAGGACGTGCGCATCGGTAAATATATCGAGTTGAAAATGGAAGACGCGGCGGACCTTGCCGCGCAAGTCGACCGGATCTGCGACAAACTGCTGGCCAATACGGTGATTGAAAATTATCGCTATCAAATCGAAGCGGAAGAGGAGGTACATTCGTGAGGACCGCCGTCATCGTTTTTCCGGGATCCAACTGTGATCAGGACATGTATCATGCGATTAAAGACGAACTGGGCGAGCAAGTGGAGTATGTCTGGCATGCGGAAACATCGCTGGACGGTTTTGATGCGGTGATGATCCCCGGCGGTTTTTCCTACGGCGATTATCTGCGTTGCGGCGCCATCGCCCGTTTTTCAGCGATCATGCCGGCCGTGATCGAGGCTGCTGAAGCGGGTAAACCGGTACTCGGCGTGTGCAACGGTTTTCAGATTCTGCTGGAAGCGGGGCTCCTGCCGGGTGCACTGCTGAAGAACCGCGATCTTAAGTTTATCTGCCGGACGGTAGCGTTGAAAGTAGAAAACAGCGACACTCTGTTTACGTCGCTCTATCGCCCGGACGAAATTATTCATATTCCGATTGCCCACGGCGAAGGCAACTATTATTGCGACAAGCAGACGCTCGCAGAACTGAAAGAGCACCGGCGGATTGTTTTTACCTACTCCGGCGAAAATCCGAATGGTTCGCTGGTGGACATCGCCGGCATCGTCAACCGGCGGGGCAATGTGCTTGGAATGATGCCGCACCCGGAGCGGGCGGCCGATGCGCTACTCGGCAATACCGACGGACTGCGCCTGTTCCAAGCGATTCTGCAAAACTGGAGGGAATCCACTCATGCCGCTTACACAAATTGAACCGTCGCCGCAGGAAATTGAAGCGAAAAAAATCTACCGTGACATGGGCCTTTTCGAACATGAATATGCCGAAATCAAACGGCTGCTCAGCCGCCGGCCCAACTACACGGAGACTGGTCTGTTTTCGGTGATGTGGTCAGAACACTGCAGTTATAAAACATCCAAACCGCTGCTGAAACGCTTTCCGACGAGCGGCCCCCGCGTGCTGCAAGGACCGGGCGAGGGCGCCGGCATCATCGATATCGGCGACCATCAGGCGGTCGTCTTTAAGATTGAGAGCCACAATCATCCGTCGGCGATCGAGCCATATCAAGGCGCGGCGACCGGCGTCGGCGGCATTATCCGCGACATTTTTTCAATGGGGGCGCGTCCGGTAGCGATTCTCGATTCGCTCCGTTTCGGCGATCTGAGCCAACCGCGCGTCCGCTATCTGTTTGAAGAAGTCGTCAGCGGCATCGCCGGTTACGGCAATTGTATCGGCATTCCGACCGTCGGTGGCGAGCTGACGTTTGATCCGTGCTACAACGGCAATCCGCTCGTCAACGCGATGTGTGTCGGTATCATGGATCAAGCCGACATCCAGGTTGGTCAGGCACGCGGCATCGGCAATACCGTGATGTACGTCGGTGCCAGTACCGGACGCGACGGGATCAACGGCGCGACATTTGCCTCGGAAGAAATCAGTAAAAAGTCCGATGAAAAACGCTCAGCCGTCCAGGTCGGCGACCCGTTTATGGAAAAATTGCTTGTTGAAGCTTGCCTGGAACTGACGCATCATGACGCGCTCGTCGGCATACAGGACATGGGGGCGGCCGGTTTAGTGTCTTCGGCCAGTGAAATGGCGGCCAAGGCCGGCGTCGGCATTCGGATGAATCTCGACCGGATCCCGCAGCGCGAAACGGGGATGACACCGTACGAAATGATGCTGTCCGAGTCGCAGGAGCGGATGCTGATTGTGATTAAAAAAGGCACGGAAGACGAAGTGAAGGCAATTTTTTCCCGCTGGGGATTGCATGCGGCGGCGGTCGGGGAAGTCATCGAGCAGCAGGTGCTCCGTCTGGAACATAAGGGACGGATTGTGGCTGATGTACCGTCGACCGCCCTGGCTTCCGCACCGGTACGCCATATGCCGTCGGCCACTCCCGCATCCTTTACGGAAAATCAGCGGCTGCCGGCATGGAAACCGATCCTTACCGATTATGCCGGGACTATCCGTCGCTTGCTCACGCAACCGTCGCTGGCTTCCAAAGAATGGGTTGTCAATCAGTACGATTATATGGTCCAGACCAACACGATTGTCGCGCCGGGATCCGATGCGGCGGTAATCCGCGTCCGCGGAACAAATAAAGGCCTGGCTCTAACGACGGATTGCAACGCCAAATATTTGGCTCTTGATCCGCGTGAAGGCGGCCAGATTGCCGTCGCCGAGGCGGCGCGCAACATTGTCTGTTCGGGCGCCGTTCCGCTTGGTATTACCGACTGTCTCGATTTCGGTACGCCGGAAGATCCGGAAGTTTTTTGGCAGATGCAGCAGGCGGTCGACGGGATGGCGGAAGCATGCCGCCAGCTGGCGACGCCGGTCATCAGCGGCAACGTGTCGCTTTATAATGAAACAAACCATGCGGCAATCGATCCGACGCCTGTGGTCGGCATGGTCGGTCTTGTCGAGAATCTCGATCACGTGACGACCTTATCGTTTAAACATGAGGGCGACCTCGTCTACCTGGTCGGCGAAGCGAAGGAAGAATTCGGCGGCAGTGCACTGCAACAGTTGCTTGAAGGCGATGTGTCGGGCAGGCCGCCGCATCTTAATCTGGCGCTGGAGCAAAAACGGCAGGCGGAGGTTCTCTCGGCAATCCGCCGCGGTCTTGTCGCTTCCGTTCATGATCTGTCGAGCGGCGGACTGGCAGTCGCCATCCCCGAAGCATTGTTTGGAACGCCGCTCGGCGTCGAGTTACATTTCGACAGCAATCCGGCCGTGGAACTTTTCTCTGAAACACAGTCACGCTATCTTGTTTCCGTCCCTGCAGAGCAAGCGAGTGCGTTCGAATCGGCCGTTCACGACGCGACGGCGATCGGCCGAGTGACAGGCGGTGAAACAATCCGCATGACTTTTGCGATGGAGACGATTACGCTGAATCGTCCGCAACTTGAAAAAGACTGGAGAGGGGTTCTGGCATGTATAATGTCGGCAAAGAATTGAATGAAGAGTGCGCGGTGTTCGGCATCTGGGGTCACGAAAATGCCGCCAGGCTGACTTACTACGGACTGCACAGCATGCAGCACCGCGGTCAGGAAGGTGCCGGCATTGCCGTGACGGACGGAAAACATATCTACGATCATAAAGGGCTTGGCCTTGTCAACGATGTGTTCGATCATGATCAGTTGCAAGCACTGAACAAGGGTCACGCGGCGATCGGCCATGTCCGTTATTCGACGCAGGGAGGCAATTGCTATGCCAACGTGCAGCCGCTTGTGTTTCGTTCGCAAAAAGATTCATTATCGATTGCGCATAACGGCAATCTGGTCAACGCCCATAAACTGAAGGGCGAATTGGAGGAGAGCGGCAGTATTTTTCAAACGACATCCGATACCGAGGTTATCGCCCATCTGATTAAACGGGATTATGCTGATAATTTTCTTGAAAGTCTGAAACATGCGCTGTCGGTGATCAAAGGCGCCTATGCGCTGACGATGCTGACGGAGCACTACTTGATTGCGGCACTCGATCCGAACGGGCTGCGGCCGTTATCGCTCGGCCGGCTTGGAGAGGCTTGGGTCGTTGCTTCGGAAACGTGCGCCTTCGATCTGATCGGCGCGACCTATATCCGCGACGTGAATCCCGGTGAAATTCTGATGATTAACAGCGAAGGCATGCGTTCAGAATTTTTTACCAATCATACGCAACCGGCAATCTGCAGTATGGAATATATTTACTTCTCCCGACCGGATAGCAACATCCAGGGAATCAATGTGCATGCGGCGCGTAAGAACCTGGGTAAGCGATTGGCTCAGGAAGCGCCGGTGGAAGCGGACGTGGTCACCGGCGTACCCGATTCGAGTATTTCGGCGGCGATCGGCTATGCAGAAGCAACGGCTATTCCCTACGAGCTGGGACTGATTAAAAATCGCTATGTCGGCCGAACGTTCATTCAGCCATCGCAGGAGCTGCGCGAACAGGGTGTGAAGATGAAACTGTCGCCGGTCCGGGCGATCGTCGCAGGAAAACGAGTCGTCATGGTCGACGATTCGATCGTCCGCGGCACGACCAGCCGGCGGATTGTCCGTATGCTGCGCGAAGCGGGGGCGATCGAGGTACACGTGCGGATCAGTTCGCCGCCGATTAAGCATCCGTGCTTTTATGGTATCGATACGTCGACGTCTTCCGAGCTGATTGCCGCCAAGCATTCGGTTGAAGAGATTCGCGAGATCATCGGTGCCGATTCACTTGTCTTTCTGAGCGTTGATGGACTGATGAAGGCGATCGGGCGCAATCCGGCGCTGAAAAACTGCGGCCAGTGTCTGGCGTGCTTTACCGGCAAGTATCCGACGGAAATCTACTCGGATACGGTATTGCCGCATGAAAAGGAACTGCTTGTGTGAAAAGGCGGCAGCTCCGACCGCTTCGTGGGTCAGAAGCGACTTTATATCGTGAAAAGGGCAACTATTGGGGATTTGGGGCAACTATTGGGGATTCGGAGCAACTTTTCGCCGATTCGGGGCAACTATTGCGGATTCGGGGCAACTTTCCGCCGATTCGGGGCAACTTTCCGCGGATTCGGGGCAACTATTGGGGATTCGGAGCAACTTTCCGCGGATTCGGGGCAACTATTACGGATTCGGAGCAACTTTCTGCCGATTCGGGGCAACTCTCCGCGGATTCGGGGCAACTTTTCGCCGATTCGGGGCAACTTTTGCCGATCAAGAGCAATTTTTACGAATCATGGGGTAATTTTACAGCGATTAGGAGGAGGGTCGGCATGGCCGATGCGTATAAAAGAGCCGGTGTGAACATCGAAGCTGGCTATCAAACGGTCGAGCGGATAAAAAAACATGTTCGCCGCACGTTGCGGCCGGAAGTCATTGACGGGGTCGGCGGTTTCGGCGGGGCAATTGATCTGGCCGCGCTGAACCTGAAAGAACCGGTACTTGTTTCCGGAACGGACGGTGTCGGGACAAAACTAATGATTGCCTTTGCAACCGGACACCATCGAACGGTCGGGATCGATGCGGTGGCAATGTGCGTGAATGACATCGTTACTCAGGGCGCCGAACCGCTTTTCTTTCTCGATTATCTGGCCTGCGGCAATCTTGAACCGGAAAAAGCGGAGGCCATTGTTAAAGGCATTGCGGACGGCTGCGTTGAAGCCGGCTGCGCACTTGTCGGCGGCGAAACGGCGGAGATGCCCGGTATGTATCGCTCGGGAGACTATGATATTGCCGGCTTTGCCGTCGGCGCGGTGGAAAAAAGCAAGCGGATTACCGGAGAACGAATCCGCCCCGGCGATGTGCTGATCGGCCTGGCTTCAAGCGGCCTGCACAGTAATGGTTTTTCGCTTGTGCGTCGTCTGGTGGCCGAGCACGGGCTGAACTACGCCGATCCGTTTCTGCCTGACCCACAGCAGACGATTGGCGAAGCATTGCTTACGCCGACGCGCATCTATGTCCGGCCGCTGCTGAAGTTGTTGGCGGCGGTTCCGGTCGGTGGTTTAGCTCATATTACCGGCGGTGGATTTTATGAGAACGTACCGCGGATGCTGCCGGCGGGACTCGGCGCCGAGATCGCCGTCGGCTCGTGGCCGCTGCCGCCGGTGTTTGGCTGGCTGGCACGACTTGGTCGCCTGCCGGCAGACGATCTGTATCATACATTTAACATGGGCATCGGGATGGTGATTGCCGTGCGGCCAGGCGACGCGGGGGCGGCACTGACATCACTGAAGGAGTCCGGCGAGGCGCCTTATCTAATCGGACGTGTCACGGAGAAACAGGGGTTAACGTTGGTGAATACACATGAAACATAAAATCGCTGTTTTTGCCTCTGGGAACGGGAGCAATTTTCAGGCCATCATTGATGCGATCGGCCGTAGGGAGATCAACGCTTCTGTCGTGCTGATGGTCTGTGATCAACCGGATGCACCGGTTATCGGTCGGGCCGCCCGAGCCGGCGTGCCGCTGCTCGTTGTTCGCCGGCGGGATTTTCCCGACAAGCGGGCTTTTGAGGCAAGGATACTGGCGGCGTGCCGGGAAGCAGCGGTTGATTTTATTTTTCTCGCCGGTTATATGCGACTGCTCGGTAAAACATTGCTGAATGCTTATCCACACCGAATCGTCAACATCCATCCGGCGCTGCTTCCGTCATTTACCGGACTCGACGCAATCGGACAAGCCTTGCGCAAAGGTGTTAAGATCACCGGCGTGACGATCCATTACGTCGATGAAGGTATGGACAGCGGACCGATCATTGCCCAGGCGGCGGTTCCAGTGAAAGATCATGATACGTTGGCGACGCTGGAGGCGCGGATTCATCAAACCGAGCACCGGCTATATCCGCAAACGATTGCCAAACTGCTAACAGATTAACGAAGGGAAGATTCAAAGTGGTAAAGCGTGCTTTAGTAAGCGTTTCAGATAAGACTGGACTGACGGAGTTTGTCGGCAAACTGGCGGCTGCCGGCGTTGAAATCGTCTCAACGGGTGGAACAAAAAAGGTCCTCGAAGCTGCCGGTATCCCGGTCCGTTCGGTGAGCGACGTCACCGGTTTTCCGGAAATTCTGGATGGTCGTGTGAAAACGTTGCATCCGGCAATACACGGCGGATTGCTGGCCGTGCGGAATAATCCTTCGCATATGGCGCAACTGGAAAAGTATAACATTCAACCGATCGATTTTGTTATTGTCAATCTTTATCCTTTTAAAGAGACCATTGCCAGACCGGATTGCACGTATGCCCAGGCCTGTCTCTTATACACATCTCCGAGCCCACGAGACCCTAAGACATCTCG
>UQRJ01000056.1 GCA_900543345.1 uncultured Sporolactobacillus sp.
GAGATGATCGATGCGTTCGCCCGCCTGTACCGGACATTCGATACCGTCGATTTGAACGGCCACGCCTTTCCTGTCCCGCTGACGGCCAATTACGATTACGAGCCAACATGGGGCGCGCGCCGCGGTTGGGGCGGTCTGCGAATTCATGAGGGGACGGACATTTTCGCCGATTACGGGACGCCGGTCCGGGCCACGGCTTACGGCATCATCGATATGATCGGTTGGAATAAGTACGGCGGCTGGCGAATCGGCCTGCGCGACTTGCAGGGAAATTATCATTATTTCGCCCATCTGAACGGCTATGCACCGCACATGCACCGCGCAGCGGCCGTTCATCCCGGTCAGACGATCGGCTATGTCGGCAGTTCCGGCTACGGGCCGAAAGGAACAATGGGCAAATTCCCCGCCCATCTGCATTATGGGTTGTATCGCGACAACGGGCGAGCCGAATTTTCCGTCGATCCCTACCCCTTACTGCGGACGTGGGAACAGCAGGAAACAAAACAGATAAAAAAATAACTCATTTATCGGATGTGTTTCCTTTTTCTGTCGGCAGCGCCGGCGTCAGGCCGCCGGATCCGTAATAATACGGCACGTCTCGCGGTACCAGTTTCGAACCGATCGGAATGTGTTGGAGAATTGTTTTCGTTTTCACCGCAAACGGAACGATCACGTCAACTTTGACTTTGACATCGAGGTAATACATGATCACGACATTATTGATGCCGACATTTTTATAGGACCAGCGAATGTCGGTCAGGACATTGCTGACGATGTCCATCTCGACCGGCACCCGCGGACCGAAGTTACTCAGCAACGCGTTATTGAGTACCTGACCGAGCGGGATATCCGCCACCAATCCTTCGCCGCCTGCACGATACTCGGGATCATCGCCGCTGCCGTTTGTCATTGCGATATTCCCCTTTTCGGCCGAGCGGATGAACCAAAGAATGCGGTCGGTGACGACGCCTTTCATCCGGTTAGCCTCGGTGGAATTCAACGTATAATCGCTGACCTCATTCTGATCGTTTTTCTGCGTAACAATCAATTTGTCGACATCTAGATCCGGTTTGTCATTTGGATCGTCTTTAGCGGAGAGGTTTGTCAGTACTTTTTGACCGATACCGTAATTGATCGCGTAGTTGCCGAGCTGTTCGGCTTGCGTCGTCGCAATGGCGAGCAGCGCCGGCTTCATCTTCTCGTTGACAATCCAGATGCCGGCCGATGTAAAGATGATAAACAGAATCAGCGTCAGAAAAAAAACACGCCGGACCGACATCGTCTTTTGCTTGTAACGCCTGCTGGGTTTAAACATGACAAACCCCCTCCAGTCATGTATATGCGTGGTGAGAGGGAGTTTTTCATTGTTTTTTTATTCGTGCATGCAGATCAGGGCGTCGCGTCCGGTCATGCCGCGATGAACGCCCTGCTTTTCCGCTTCGATCGTCGTCTCGGCCAGCGGGGCGTTCAATAGCTCCGCAATCGTCCGCACACCCGTTGCCTTGCCCGCGACAATCTTCCGATCCGCCAGACGGGTATTCAGCAAATGGACATCCAAAGCGCCGCACATGATATAGCCTTTTTCGCCCGATACGGTGAGCAGCGTTGTTTTCGGCAATTGAACCGATACGGCTGTAAAAAGTCGGCCGTCGATTTCAATCGGTTCCATGTGAATCACCTTCACCGCCTCCTTCCATGAACTATCTTATGGAAATGGTACCGGCGGGGTGAGTGAAACTGACAACAACGTCGTAACCTCAGCCCAGTGCGAAAGAGTGGTCCAGTCGAAAACATGATAAACGGCGGTTCTGACGGGATACTTCAAGCGTTCCTGGTATCAGTTCTTCTTCATCTAAAGCCAAAGTCGATCGATCTTCCCGGCGGCTCTGTGTCACAACCACTTTTTCCAACTGAACGGTTGTACAACCGGTTAATTAATGAAGCGATCTTCGACTTTCTCCGGAAAAACGGTTTTGTAGAGTTTATAACCTCCATCCAAGTTCCTGACGTGATACCCACTTTGAGATAAAATACGTGCCGCCAGATAACCGCGAAGTCCGACCTGACAAGTGACAATGATATTGCGATGGGGCGGAATTTCATTCATCCGTTCCCGGAGGTCATCCAAAGGAATGTTCACCGAACCGTGAATCGCACCATTCTTGTATTCCATTTCCGTACGGACATCAATCAGTAAACTGCCCTGTTTAATTAATTGATCGATCTCGTTCCATTGAACCGATTGCGTTTTCCCTTCTAGAAGATTTTGAGCCGCATAGCCCAACAGATTAACCGGTGCTTTTGCGGAATTGTACGGTGGCGCATAGGCGAGTTCAAGTCCGGTCAAATCATCTACCTTCATTTGCGCATGAATCGCCGTTGCCAGAACATCGATGGTCTTATCAATCCCCTTTTTGCCTACCGCCTGTGCCCCGAGCAACTCTCCGGATTCAGGTGAAAAAAGCAGCTTGAGTGTCATCGCCTCGTTGCCCGGATAATAGGAAGCATGGTCCGGGGGGCTGATATGAACCGCCCGATAAGGAATGTTAAGCCTATGGAGCATTTTTTCATTTAACCCGGCCATCGCAGCAGTGAGCGTAAATACTTTTACAATCGACGTGCCTAGTGTTCCGTCATAACGGCGTTTGATTCCGCTAATAATGTCGGCGACCATCCTACCTTGGCGATTCGCCGGTGAAGCCAGAGGGAGTAGGGTTTCTTCCCCGCTGATCGTCTGAGTTACTTCGACGGCATCGCCAATCGCATAAATTGCCGGATCACTCGTTCGTAGTTGCTCATCGACCGCAATAGAACGGCGTATACCGAGCTTCAAACCCGCCTGCTCGGCCAATGCAGATTCGGGAAGCACGCCGACCGATAGGATCGTTACATCCGTTTGCTTTCGCATACCGCCAGTCATAACCAGCACTTTCCCATGATTTTCAAACCGGGTGACCATTTTTCCTGTCCAAACGTCGATGTCGTGCGCCGATAATTCCGCTTCAATTTCGGCAGCCATTTCCGGATCTAGCGGAGGAAGCACCTGCGGCTCTCGTTCGATTACCGTTACCTTTATGCCTCGGTGTGAAAAGTTTTCCGCCAGCTCCAAGCCGATAAACCCTGCACCGATAATGGCGGCACGGTCAGCACCCGACTGCTTGATAAAGTCGAGGATCCGGTCGGCATCTGGTACATTCCTCAAAGTAAAAATGCCTTCGGCCCCATCAATCCCCGTAATTGATGGACGCGTCGGTTTGGCACCGGTAGAAAGAATCAGCCGGTCATAACTTTCTTGATAAGTCTTCCCCCGATGTGTGATGACTACTTGCTTATTGAAACGATCAATTCGGACAACTTCACTGTGCGGACGAATATCTAAACGAAACCGACGATATAATTTTTCTGCTGTCTGAACCAAAAGCTGTGAGCGTTCCTCAATCACACCGCCGATATAGTAAGGCAATCCACAATTGGCGAATGAGACATATGGTCCGCGTTCCAGCACCACAATCTCCGCGCTTTCATTCAATCGGCGTAGACGAGTCGCTGCGGACATGCCGCCCGCCACTCCGCCGACAATAACGATCTTCATAACTTTTTCCTCCCATCGGATTGGCTATGTTTACCTATAAAGCGAGGCCGTTTGAGAAAAAGCAATAGTCAAATCGCACCCCGCTCAGATCTCGAAGGGTCCGTTCCAATTCATCATACCGCCCCGCATATTTTTCGCCCTAAATCCATTCGCTGATAATATCGCCGCGGCCGTCCTGCTTCTGCTGCCGGAAAGGCAGACGATAATATGTTCTTTTGCCTTGTCGATCTCGGACATCCGTAATTGAATATCGTTTAACGGGATATTTATCGCTCCGGGGATGTGACCGTCGGCAAATTCTGTCTGTTCCCTGACATCAATGATGCTGATTCCTTTTTCTTCACGAATCAATCGTTCAACCGCTTCAGGAGTAATAGTCCGACCCATACCTTCCATCTCCTATACTTAGTTTTTAATGAGTTGTCTTTGAGAATACCCGTACCGGTATAAAACAGGACAACAAAAATTCAGTACCAACGATTTATTCCGCCTCGGACATTGGTGATCTTTTCATAACCGGCCTGTCGCAAAATTTTACAGGCCAGCAAACTTCTTGCACCGCTTTGACAGATGACGACAATCTCCTTATCTCGCGGAATGTCGTGCAGATGATCGCGCAGAGTTGACAACGGAACATTCGTGAACAGCGGAATGGATTGCGTGTCAAATTCGGATCGCGTACGGACATCTAAGAAAAATTTATCTGTTTTGTCGGTTAAGTAAGACTTTCTCAATTCGGGAACACTGATGTTGTTAATTCTCGGTTTGCAAAATAGACATCTCATATGATCTGCCCCTCCATCATTCATGCATTGTATATAATCATTTCGCTCCGCTTCTTATATACCGTCTGGGGTATATAAGTGATTAAATTATTAAATCAATCTAACCAATCAGACTGACACTCACTATTTCTTGCTTAAGCAAACGAAATTGTCCATACTCTGCCCGTATTCGTTTATTATTACCTGAGTGACTGCACACGATGGTCCGCATCTTCATACCTACTGATCAATTTTAGAGATGCATTTCGGGTCACCAGGATCGTCGAACTTACCAATTAGGTTGACCGGAAAATAACCGCATAATCTCGTGATTTTTTTCGGCCTATCTCTTCCTCTCTATACGTTTAGCTTCGGCAGCGGTCGTTAACTTCAGCGACTTTTGACAAGCATTTGAACCGCCTCATTAATTAACTGTTCCGCTGCACCGTCACCACTTTCCATCTGTTGATGCAGGCATTCCGCAAGATTCGTGCCGACTACCAGTCCCAACAAGCGGTCCAAAGCTGTCCGGGAGGCCATCATTTGCATAACGACACTGCGGCAATCCTTCCCCTCTTCCATCATTCGTAAAACACCGTGAATTTGGCCGTCAATTCTTTTCAATCGATTTTTCATTTGCGTTGTATAATCCATTTTGCACTCCTCCCTTTAAAAAAACACGATAAATAATGGCGTTAAATCACGTGAACAATATTTTCTCTCCTCTCCCCCTTTCTCAGGGGCTGTTCTCATTATACCCCCATGGGTATATGAATTACAAAAAAAGAACCTGCCTATTTTTAAAGAAATACGCTTTAGATTTAAATGAGCGATTTCATGCAGGTATGATGCAAGTATATCGTAGGCACTCGCTTATCTTACATCTTTACGGTTGCTAATTAATCGAATACTTTGGCAGTGCCCCTTATAAAAATTCATTGCGATTGTCCGATAAATAACCCACAAGTTTCATCCGCAGTCGTTCAGCCGTCGAAGCCGCCAGGCCAGCAGATCGCGCAGCGTCTCCGGGAGAAAAAAGGTCTGCTCCGCGCGGACAACCGGCGGCAGAAATGTGCCCATCGTAAACACATCGATGGTGCCCAGACTATATGTCCGCTCCGGGCGCAGCGGCTCTCCATTAATGCGGACGTCGGCAATCCGCGCTGTTTCCGCCTGATCGACCCGATAGCTGAGATGGCTGAACATCAGCTTGCCGAGTCGTTTGCCGCGAAAGCCGAAGCCTTTTAGTTCATAAGTCTGAAACGATTTTTTCAGCCCGATTGCAATCATCTCAAGGAGCTCCGCTCCGGTCACATTCACTTTGCATGGATTAATCGGATGTGGGCAAATGTGGTGAATCGCGTAGCGCGTGACCGGCCCGGCCGGCAGACCGTCAAGGATGACACCGGCGTTGACCATGCCGATATCGGCACGGCACCATTCCCGCAGGGCATCCGCCAACACTTGCGGCAAGGGCGAATCATGATACCAATCAACAATCAGGGGCCGGCGCAAGGACACCACCACCTGCTGCATGTTAGCAACGGCGGCGGCGGTCAGCCGCCGCACCTCACGATCCGCCGAATCGTCCGCCTCACCGCGCAACGTAATCAAGTCAGCACCCTTATGGACGATCCGCCGGGCCTGTTCGTCATAATCAACGACGACATGTCCGCAGTAACGACCGTATTTGCCAGCTTGCGCGATCAACGTCCCGTCGACCGTCAACCCCCGTTCAAGCGCATGATGCGTATGCGCGCCGATAATGACATCAATGCCCGCCATCTCTTCCGCCACACGTTTATCAAACGGTAAACCGACGTGGGACATCAGTACCACCAAGTCGGTCCTTCCCATTAATTGTTGCAGATCCTGTTTCAGTTCAGCGAATGGATCGCGGATATCCCAACCCAATACCCGATAGTACTTAGGAAAAGCCGCAGTCAAACCGATCAGGCCGACACGCACGCCCTTCATTGTCACAATGGTATACGGGCTGCACCATGACGGACGGCGACCGTCCTTTTCATATAAATTGGCAAGTATGACGGAAAAACGGCTGTGCTTGTACATCGCACTCAGTCTTTGTTTCGTAAACGTGATGCCTTCATTATTTCCGATCGTTACGTAATCGTAACCCGCTTCATTCAGTAATGTAACATTTCCCGCGCCAAGCAATCCTTCGGTCATTGGATGAAAGCGGTCCATCTGGTCGCCAAGATCGAGCGTTAATTGCGGCTCACCCATTTCCCGAAGGCGGATCCGTTCACGATTCAAATAATCGACAAGCATCCCCCATCGATCGAAATGACTGTGCAGATCGTTCGTATGCAAAAAATGGAGCGAAATCAAATAGGCTCATCCTTCCCGGCATCATGCGGGGTGCCGCACGTTTCACCCGGTATTTTTCCGGGTCCAATCTTCAGTATATCCTTTTTCTCCGGCAAGCGGCCAATTTATTTTCCAACGGCCGACCGGCATGTTCACTTGCGAAAATACAGCAGAAAAAAACGGTGCCCATCCATGTATCGGATGAATGCGCCGCTTGATCTCTCTTCGTTTCGGTTTCAGAGTCAGCCGATCGAACCGGCCATATTAAATTTAATCAACCGGTTCATCTCCACCGCATACTCCATCGGCAATTCTTTTGTGAACGGCTCGATGAAGCCCATCACGATCATTTCCGTTGCCTCTTCTTCGCTGAGTCCGCGGCTCATTAGATAAAACAGCTGCTCCTCGGACACTTTGGAAACCTTCGCTTCATGCTCAAGCGAGATGTTGCTGTTCAGCACTTCGTTATAGGGGACCGTATCGGAAGTTGACCGATCATCCATGATCAAGGTATCACATTCGACATGAGCGCGGGAATTGTCTGCCTTCGGGCTAAAATGAACCTTGCCACGGTAAGTGACATTGCCGCCGTCTCTAGCGATTGACTTGGAAATAATCGTTGAGGATGTATTTGGTGCCAGATGGATCATCTTCGATCCCGAATCCTGGTTTTGGCCTTTGCCGCCGATAGCGATGGTCAGCGTATTGCCGCGCGCGCCTTCTCCCTTGAGAATGACGGACGGATATTTCATTGTTACGCAGGAACCGATATTGCCGTCGACCCACTCCATGGTCGCATGGTCCTCACAGATCGCGCGCTGAGTCACCAGATTATAGACATTATTGGCCCAGTTCTGAATGGTCGTGTACCGGCAATAGGCATTTTTGCAAACATAAATCTCGACAATGCCACTGTGCAGGGAACTGTTTGAGTATACCGGCGCCGTGCAGCCTTCGACATAGTGTACCGAAGCTCCCTCGTCGACGACGATCAGCGTACGTTCGAACTGTCCCATACTTTCCGAATTAATCCGGAAATAGGCCTGCAGCGGCGTCTTGCAAACCACGCCTTTCGGCACGTAAACAAACGAACCGCCGGACCAGCAGGCTGCGTTCAGCGCCGAAAACTTGTTGTCGGCATAAGAGATGACCCTGCCGAAATACTTACGAAACAGTTTTTCATGTTTCTTCAGTGCCGTATCCGTATCCATGAAGATGATCCCTTCTTTTTCGAGATCTTTCTTCATGCTGTGATAAACGACCTCCGACTCGTACTGCGCCGACACACCGGCCAAGTATTTCCGCTCGGCTTCCGGAATACCCAGTTTGTCAAACGTATCCTTAATTTCCTGCGGTACCTCGTTCCAGCTCTTCCCCTGACGCTGTACCGGCTTAACATAATATGTCAAATCATCGAATTTCAGTGCACTCAGATCGGCTCCCCATTGCGGCATCGGCCGCTTGAAGAAATGATGCAGACCCTTCAGCCGATACTCCAGCATCCATTGCGGTTCGTGCTTCTTTTTCGAAATCTCACGGACGATGTCTTCGCTCAAGCCCCGCTTGGTTCGGAAAACAGCGACATCTTTTTCCCTGAATCCGTACTTGTATGCATCAATTTCCGGTACTTGTTGTTCGGTAGCCATCGGTGGATTCCTCCTTCACATTAAAATGTCCCTTCCGCAGAACGACGACGGTCGACCCCTTTTGCTTATCGATTGTTACCTTCCATTTTATCATGGTTCACAGAATTGTCGAATTAATTTACTTCCGCTCTTCAACCGCCGTGGCTTCGCGCAGCCCTTTTTCAAGTGCCTTCCACGCCAATGTCGCACATTTAATCCGCGCCGGGTACTGGGAAACGCCTTCGAGCGCCTCGGCATCGCCCAGTTCCAGCCCGTCGTCGTGCTGACGTCCTTGAACCAGTTCGGAAAAATCGAAAGAAAGGTCATGAGCCTCCTTGACGGTTAACCCTTTAACCGCCTCCGTCATCATCGATGCCGACGATTGACTGATCGCGCAGCCGTTTCCCTCGAATCGAACGTCGGCAATCCGGCCGTTTTCCAATTTCAGCGAGACATGAATCTTATCCCCGCAAGATGGATTATTCAGACTGACGGTTACACAACCCGGGCCGTCCAATAGACCGTGATTACGCGGGCGTTTGTAATGATCCATTATGACCGAACGATAAAGTTGATCGAGACGATTAAACGACATGGCCGAAGAACTCCTTTGCATCCTTAACTGCATGTGCCAGTTTGTCAATCTCTTCCGGTGTATTGTAAAAATAAAAGCTGGCACGCACCGTCGATTCGCAATTCAATCGGCTCATCAGCGGCTGCGCGCAATGATGGCCGGCTCGGACGGCGATGCCTTCTGCGTCCAGCGCCGTCGAGACGTCATGCGGATGAACGCCGTCGATATTAAATGAAACGAGTCCGGCACGGCTTTTCGGCCCGTAAACGGTAACGCCGTCAATATCGGAAAGCGTATCATAGGCCATGCGGCCCAACGTTTCTTCCTGCTCTGCGATGCTGTCCATGCCGATTTTCTCCAGATAGTCGATGGCTGCACCGAATCCGATTGCCCCGGCAATATGCGGTGTGCCGGCCTCCATTTTCCAAGGCAACGCCGCCCACGTGGCGTGATGAAAACCGACCTCATCGATCATTTCTCCGCCGGTTTCAAAAGGCTCCATTTCCTCCAGCAGCGCCTGTTTGCCGTATAGTACGCCAATCCCGGTCGGCCCGAGCATTTTATGTCCGGAGAAAGCAAAGAAATCGGCATCCATCTCTTGAACGTCGACTGGCATATGCGGTGCACTCTGCGCGCCGTCCACGACCATGATTGCGCCCTTTTGATGGGCAATCGCCGCAATCTCGCGGACCGGATTGATCGTACCGAGTACATTAGATACTTGCGTGCATGAGACCAATTTCGTCCGGTCGGTAATCGTTCGCCGCACGTCATCCAGCTCAAGCGTCCCATCCGCTTGCATCGGGAAGTATTTCAATGTTGCTCCGGTCGCGGCGGCCGCCTGCTGCCATGGGATCAGATTGGCATGATGCTCCATCGGCGAAATCACGATTTCATCGCCCGCTTTCAGGTTTGCCCGCGCGTAACCGTAGGCTACCATATTAAGCGAATCCGTCGTTCCGCGTGTATAAATAATTTCTTTCGTACTTTTTGCGTGAATAAAGTGGCTGATTTTTTCCCGGGCCGCTTCATAACCTTCTGTCGCGATCGTGCCGAGCGTATGCACGCCGCGGTGCACATTGGCGTTATAAGAACGATAATAATCGGTAAGCGTATCGATCACCGATTGTGGTTTCTGAGACGTCGCGGCATTGTCCAGATAGACAAGCGGATGTCCGTTAACCTCACGTCCGAGAATGGGAAAATCACGACGAATCGCTTTGACATCAAGCATCAGCCAACCTTCCTTTCGATCAACCCGGCAAGCTGTTTTTTGACCCCTTCAATAGGGAGCAACTCCACAACGGGTTCCAGAAATCCTTCCACAATCAGTTTCTCTGCCGTCTCTTTTTTGATGCCCCGGCTTCGCAAATAAAAGAGTTGCTCGGGGTCGACACGTCCGACCGACGCGGCATGCGCAGCAATGACATCGTACTCGTCAATCAGCAGAATCGGGTTCGCATCGCCGCGTGCCTTGTCGCTGAGCATCAAAACGCGCTGTGTCTGTTCGCCGTCCGCCTGCGACGCGCCATGTTCAATTTTGGTGCGGGCATTGAAAATCGAATTCGATGCATCTTTCTGGGCGCCGCGGACCAGCAGGCGGCTGACCGTCGCTTTACCGATATGCTGAATATAGTTGTCGAAATTCTGTTTCTGAGTCCCGGTGCCGACGCTGACCATTTTCGTATCGGTCGACGAACCGTCGCCTGCTAGAATCGTCGAGTTCTCCGATACGGTATTGCCATCGTTCATCTGGCCGAGCGCCCATTGCAGATTGCCGCCGCGGGCCACTTTGCCGTAGCGGTTGACGTAGGTAACCATCTTGTCACTAAAATTATCTACCGCACCGAACGTGACGTGAGCATTTTCACCGACTGCGATTTCGCCGATCAGATTGGCGGCGCCTTCGCCGACTGTTTGCGAAGAGAGATAACTTTCAACGTAGGTAACGGAACTGTTCGCTTCGGCAACAATCAGCGTATGGGCAACAAGCCCCGCCGAAGGAGCATCCTGATAGTAAACCGTCTGCATCGGTTGCTTGATCACGACGTTTTTCGGTATATAAAGAAATGAACCGCCGTTCACAAGCGCCGCGTGCAGCGCGGTCAATCTGTGCCTATCGACCGATTCTTCCTTAAAATAAAACTTCTGCACCAGATTGCCGTATTTCCGGACGGCAGTTGCCAAATCGGTAAAAATCACGCCTTTTTTCACAAGTTCCGGATCCAGCTCGCCGTACACTTTAACACTATTATGATGAACGAGCACATTGCTCGATTGCTTCGTGGAACAAATTAATTTTCCCGCTTCCGCAGGCAATGAACCGCTCTGGGAAACCAGGTGTCCGCGCGTATCATAATTAAAATTCGTAAAATTCCAGTCGGCAATTCGCGTCTTCTCCAGTTTCGGCAGGGGAAGTCGCTCGGCTAATTCCCTTCCCTTTAGCCTGATTGCTTTGAACCACTCCGGTTCCCTGCGTTCGGCGGAGAAACGGAGCACATCTTCCTCATCAAACGGAAGTGTTTGTACTTGAGTCGCCATAATCTCCCTCCCCTTCTTCCTGCATTGCTCAGGCTTCAACCTTTTTATCGTCTTTGATGCCGAGTTCGGTTCTCATGCCGTCGTAGCCTTCACTTTCAAGATGTTTGGCTAATTCGGGGCCGCCGGTCTTAACAATGCGGCCATTCATCATGACGTGCACTTTATCCGGCGTAATATAGTTAAGCAGACGCTGATAGTGAGTAATAATTAAGCAACCGAAGTTCTCGGACCGCATTGAATTAACGCCCTTGGCAACCCACTTCAGTGCATCGATATCGAGGCCGGAATCGATCTCGTCAAGAATGGCAATCTTCGGCTCAAGCATTAATAGCTGGAGGATCTCGTTTCGCTTTTTCTCACCGCCGGAAAACCCTTCATTAACGTAACGTTCGGCCAGCGAGTGCTCCATTTCCAGCAGATCCATTTTTTTATCAAGCTGTTTAATAAACTTGATGACCGGAACTTCATGTCCCTCGCCGCGGCGTGCATTGATCGCCGTGCGTAGAAAATCGGCATTGGTGACGCCGCTGATTTCCCGGGGATATTGCATCGCCAGAAACAGTCCGGCACGTGCCCGTTCATCGACACTCATATCAAGTACACTTTTGCCGTCAATCGTCACCCTGCCTGAGGTGACCTCATAGTCTGTCTCTTATACACATCTCCGAGCCCACGAGACCCTAAGACATCTC
>UQRJ01000057.1 GCA_900543345.1 uncultured Sporolactobacillus sp.
TACACAAGGCTATTCGTCGGCAGCGTCAGATGTGTATAAGAGACAGGTATTGAAGCGCCTGGCGCGGCCGTAGTCGACCAATTGAAAACTGAGCATGCCGTAGGAACGGCTGGAGGCAACGCGGACTCGTACGGTTGCAACGCCGTCGACGATCCGCTCCGCTTCCAGCGGCGCCGAGCGGAGCAGCAGCCGATTGCCGCTGAGTTCCGTGGCTTCCTCGGACTTGAGATCGCGCTCCCATTGATCGACATGGGCCGCGTAACGAGCAAAAACGGCTTGCGGCAGGTCGTCTTTGAACGACTGCCGGCCGCTGCCGGCCGCGAGCAGCAGTTTTCCGGGCGCCGGATAGTACGTCATCCGCGGCAGCGCCGGTGCGGCCCAGTCGTTGCAGGCCGTCCATGTCTCCGGCGTGACATTGTCTTGAACGATGACGCCGGGCAGCGCCGTTTTCGCACCGTTTTCCAGTCCGTAGAGCTCATGGCTGAGCCACAGATTGACGATATCCGTATAATCGAACGAGCGAAAGGCGTTGATGTAGATGTGCCGCCCTTGGTGAAGGATCAGCTTTTTGGTCACCGGCACCGCCCGCAGCGCCTGCCACAGTCGCTCAGCGTTGCGCGGCTTGACGTTCCAGTCATTCAATCCATGCACGATCAGCACGTCGCATTGGACACGCTTTACCCATTTACGATAATTGCGCGCATCCCAGAAGGTGTTGTAATCGCCTGACCCGCGCGCCATCTCACCCGCCATCTGCCGCATTTTTTGCTTGAAAAAGTCGCCGATCCGCAGGCGGTAATCGGCAGCAGCCTTCATTCGGCTCATCGTCTCAATTGCCAGCACATCGGCGTCTTCTCCGGGAAAGCCGCCGGGGGCGATGATCAGCCCGCCGTCGCGATAGTAATCGTACCAGGAAGAAATCGCCGCCTCGGCGATGATCGTCTTCAGCCCGGGCACGCCGGTCACGGCCGCCGCATTGGCCAGTGTGCCCAGATACGAACGGCCGGTCATGGCCACCTTGCCGCTCGACCACCAGGCGGCAATGGCAATGTGATCCGTTCGGTTGGTAAACGCGCGCCGGCGGCCGGTCAGCCACTCAATCACGGCCACCGTCGCCGCCGTCTGCTGCGGATCGCCGCACGTCTGAATGCCGTCGGAATCCAGCGTGCCGATACCCGCCGCATAGACCGCCGCAAAACCGCGTGCCAGAAAATAATCATTGAGTGTATAGGACTGTTCGCGGTCGAACGTCTCCGTCGCGTATTTGCTTTCGCCGCGCACCGGCCGCGGTGCCGGCGGAGCAACGGTCGGTGCGTGGTAGGCAATGTCTTCATAGCGCAGGTCATTTTGCCGTTTTTCCGTCAGCGGCACGTCGACGTTGTGTGTGGCCTTCTTCCCGGCCTCGTCGTTGATTCCCTGATTGTATGGGCTGGCGGTAAACAGTGTTGGCACCCTTAATCCGCGTTCCGTATCTTCCGGACGCACGATTTCCACCTTCAGCAGATCGCGCCGCCCGTCCTCGTCGCTATCGACGGACGATTCGACGTAGACGACTTCGCGGATCAGCTTCGCCGTGTCAAATACCGCCTGCGCCTTGCCGTTGAAAAACAGCGGTTTCTCGGCAATCGGCAGCGCGAAAAGCGGCACAAAGTAACCTTGACTCGCCAATTGATCGAGGTACGTTTGGCCGTTTTTCGTATGCGTCGTCAGCCACACATACCAAGCATCGAGCAGCCGATCCTTATCCCACGGTCCGTCCGCCGCAATCATCGGCAACTGTATTTGTTTCATCGCCGCAAGCGGATCGGCAATCGAAAAATCAACGTCCGGTAAAAAGCCGCCCAGCTGCAGGGCAACAAGATAAAAAACCTCCGGCGTGATGGGCCCGCCGGCAGCAAGGTAGTCTTGCAGATCGCGTGCGGGCGTCGCCAGATAGTTTCTCAGTTTAACATCGAACTCATGGACCCCGCGGACGTTGACAAATGCCTTCCTGAGCAGCAGGCGGTAGCACTCGGTCGGCGTTTGGGCGCATGCCACTTTTTCATCAAAAAAACGAATTCGTTTCAGCTCGGCGACCATCGTCGGATGATCGACGGCCAACCGGGCGAATTGATTGTTCTTCATTGTCGAGAACTCCCCTTCTGTCATTGCTGTTATTATAGCATGTCGGCAGGGGGACACCGGCATAAAGTATCGCACCGGCGAACGAATCGCGCCGCCGTTTGCCCGGGGGCGTTTTACAACCGGGATAATGCACAACAGCATGAAAGCGAATTGGAATGACAAGGCGATGATCAAATCAACTGATCTGACGGTCGGATCAGGGAACTCCGCATACACCCAACACGCAGAGCGCCGATAAGTCTGGATCTGTTGAATCAGCTCATGGTTGTCCGGATCCATGAACACAGAAGGCGGGACAAGCCCTTAAGGTTTGTCCCGCCTGTTGTTTACTCCCGAATCATCAAAGGAACGAATAAATTCCAGCAGCACCATTGCATGGTTCCTCTGCGGATCTTTCGCTGCGTAGACGAGCGTTACCGGGCCCTTCCCGGCGGCGGCCATGACCTGCTGCACAAGTTGCTGTTTATCCGGATCCTGCGCGAGTTCCTGCGTGTATTTTTGCTTGAATAATGCGAATCTGCTTTTGTCTTCATGAAACCAGCGACGCAAGCCGGGACTGGGGGCCAAATTCTTGAGCCAACCAGCCAGTTGGGCGCGCGTTTTCGATACACCCCGCGGCCAGAGCCGATCCACCAAGTAACGACGACCGTCCGCGGCCGACACCGATTCATAGACTCGTTTAATTTGTATCATCGCCGCCTTTTTCATCAATTAGTGTTTCTTGGTTTCCGCGACAAACGGGTGATCGGCCAGTTGAATCGACTCGGTCGGACATCCTTCATAGGCATCGGCCAAATCCTCTAAGAGATCGTCGGGAATCGGCCGGATTCCCTGATTGTCGTCGATTAGCGAAAAAGCCAATCCATCTTCATTGTAATCAAATAGATCAGGTGCCGTTGCCTGACAAGCACCGCAGGCAATACATGTATTTTGATCGACACGCATATATTTGCTCATCTTGTAAAGTCTCCTCCCTACCCGCCGGTACGTTTTTCAGCGCTCGCACCGGTCGGTCCACACATCATTTTATAATGTGGAAAACAACAAGACCATGATCTCGATCAATTCGGGAAAAACGGTGGGCGTCCGAATTGACAATTGGCCGCAAATAAAAAAGAACCAGCCCGTCGGTCGTTCCACATATGCTTATCTTATGAGATTAATCGAAATTTTTCAATGTCTCAGCGCCCTTAATCGCTACATGCCGATCTTAAGTCCGGTGTTCGGCTCCCCGCTCAACCATAATCAGTTAGAGATGATTTGTTTCCTCTTCCAGTAAACCCGCCGGTTGACTCGATCGTCTATTTTTCCAAGTCCGCATCATCCAACCGGCTGAACAGCGGAACCCATATGGCTTCTCCCCGTTCCGTCTCCTCCCATTAAAATAAGTTGGGAAAGTAAAAATTGACGGCCATCAAGAAGCAAACAATGAATTAACAGCGAATGAATCGGAGAAAAAAGCAAATTGGCGGAAAATGATAAGGAATAGATTAAAAATCTCTGACCGCATAAATAGACATCGACACTAAAAAAGCCGGTAAGCAATTTACCGACTTCAGTAGGCCGATCGCGCTCTGTTGCTTATACTGACCACTATTTTCTTTCGTCTGCGGTCCGGCTCATTCGTTTTCGGATCGATGTCAATCGGAATGGGACCGACTTTCATGCGATTAGGACCAAGTTGTGACCGATTAGGACCAACCCTCTCCGGATTAGGACCAAGTTTTGCTCAAATAAGACCAACTCAGCGGATTAGGACCAACTCGGATCCGGGCGTATCGCGTCACGCCGCTTCGACAGAAGCATCATCCGCTCCGCCGGCGCCGGCGCCAATTCGATGGCCGTACCGCGGCGCACCACTTTAGAAGCGCCGAAAAAAGTTTATCGGTACCTCTGAAGCGGCGCCGCGTCCAAGCGCCTTCCACCGCCACGCGGACGCACTTTGCGCTCATTAATTGCAATGCATCGGCGGTGGTGCCGGCCGGAACCGCCGGCACATGCTCTTCAGTCGGTCGTTACTTTCGTGAAGAATTCCTCATACAGTGCCTGAACAGCCCTTTTCTCGACCGCTTCCTTGACGCCGAACATCATACTTGTTTCCGAGGAACCTTGATTGATCATCTCAATATTGACATGGGCGCCGGCCAGCGCTTTTGACGCCCGGGCCATTGTACCGATGCGGCGGCGCATGCCTTCGCCGACCATCATAATCAGTGCAAGGCCATGACTGATTTTCACTTCGTCGGCGTTCAACTCTTGCTTAATTTTACGGATAATTTCCTGTTCCGTTCTGTCGCTCATCTGAGCTTCACGCAGAATGATGCTGATGTCGTCGATCCCCGAAGGAATATGCTCGACGGAAATACCGCGGTCCTCGAATATCTGCAGCGTTCTGCGGACAATGCCGACTTCGCGATTCATCAAATACTTACTGACAAAAATGCTGCAGAAGCCTTCGTTACTGGCGATGCCGACAACCGGGCCGTTGCTGCTTCCCCGCCGGCTGACGATTCGTGTGCCCGGCGCCTGTGGATTGTTCGTATTTTTAATATTGACAGGGATCCCGGCACGGAACGCCGGGATCAGTGCCTCATCGTGAAAGACGGAAAAACCGCCATAGGACAGTTCGCGCATCTCGCGATAAGTCAGCTCACGAATTTCTTTCGGATGCGGTACAATATGTGGATTTACCGAATAGACGGCGTCGACGTCGGTGAAATTTTCATAGAGATCGGCCTTGACACCGTTGGCCAACACCGAGCCGGTAATATCAGAGCCGCTGCGGGCGAAGGTTACGACGTCGCCTTCCCGATTGTAGCCGAAAAAACCGGGGAAGACAATCACGCCCGGCCGATCGCGCAGCCCGCGGAGCCGCTCGTATGACTCGGGCAGGACGCGCGCGTGTCCGGGTTCATTGCTGACAAGCAGCCCGGCCTCTTTCGGCGAGACATAATGGGCATCCAAGCCCTTATACCGAAAGGCCTCCGCAACGAGCTTCGCGTTGTTGTCCTCGCCGCTGGCCTTTATCGCCTCGAGAAAAGCAGTCGGCCGCGAGCGATCGCCGTGAAGTAAGGTCAATAGGCTATCTTTTATCCGTCCGATAATTTGGTTTGGCAGATGGAGATCTTCAGCAATACTGCGATACCGGTCGATAACCGAGTTGATCAGATCGTCTGCCGGTTCGTCATTGAGTTGCTTTTCCCCGCAACGAATCAGCAGATCCGTTACTTTCGTATCCGCAGCAGTCCGTTTTCCCGGTGCCGAGATAACCACTATTTTTCGTTCAGGATCTGAGGCAACGATATGATAGACTTTTTCAACTTGCGCACCGGAGGCCAGTGAGCTTCCGCCGAATTTAACAACTTTCAATCTGGACAATCCTTCCGTCGATGACTTAACCAAGTGTAACACTAGTATTGCTTATTCCAAGCGAATAATCAATCCTATTCACCCTTTTTTTAGTTTAAATGATTGAAAATTCTTTCCTGATGTTAAACGGTCTGGCCGGCTCCCTCTCTGGCTATGCTCAGAAGTAATTTAATCCGATTATCCTGATTGACCTTGCTAGACCCGGCATCATAATCAATCGATACTAGGTTGGCGTCGGGATGATACTTCTTCAAAGCGCGGAACACCCCGCGTCCAAGGACATGATTCGGCAAGCAGGCAAACGGCTGGACACAAACAATGCTTTTCACACCGGCGTTCAGCAATTCGGCCATCTCGCCGGGAAGCAGCCAGCCTTCGCCCATCTGATTGCCAAGGCTGACCAGCGACGAAGCTGTGCTGGCAATCCGACCGATTGGTTGAGGCGCCTGGAAGCGATCGCTTTGCTTCAGTGCGCGGCGGATTGGCATACGATAATGTTCCACATAGCGCATGCCGACCGTGCCAAACAGGACGGGCAGCTCGCCTTTACCAAGATGCTCTTTACGGAATCGGCGATTATACATGCCGTACAAGAAAAAGTTTACAAAATCAGGAACAACCGCTTCGCCGCCTTCCCGCTCAATCGTTTCCACCAATCCGTTATTGGCAAACGGACTAAATTTGACGTAGATTTCGCCGACGATGCCGACTCTCGGCTTACGCACCGGACGGACGGCAATACGATCGAAGTCGGCGATCATCCTCTCGATCAGCGTTTCATAGTTTTTCATACGAAAGTCATCAAGCAGATCCGCGCACCGTCCAAGCCAGTAGCGATACGTCCGATCCGTCCGGCCCCGTTCGACTTCGTACGGGCGGACGGCAAAGCGCAGCTTCAGCAGCAGATCGCCAAGGCAGGCCGAGACCACCAGTTCTTTGACAAGCGGCAGCGTGAGCCGAAAACCGGACTGCTTCTCCATACCGGAGTGATTGAGCGAAAGGACCGGCACCCGGCCGAAGCCGGCATTAGCCAATGCTTTTTTCAGCAGCGCCAGATAGTTGGTCGCCCGGCAGCCCCCGCCGGTCTGCGACATGATCACTGCCGTGCGCTTGGGATCGCAGTCTTCCGATTTTAGTGCTGAAACGAGTTGACCAATGGTGATGATCGCTGGAAAGCAAGCATCGTTGTTGACATATTTCAAGCCTTCGTCTACCTGCGCGCGTGTCTGCTTTTTCAGTATTTTCAATCGATAGCCATGACGGCGGAATGCCTTTTCAAACAGGAAGAAGTGCGTCGGAATCATTTGTGGCGCGAGGATCGTGTACGTTTTCCGATCAACTCGGCTAAACGCCGGCGGATCCGGCAACGGCGGTTCCTCCCCAACCGGCTGCTGTAATTTTTTCCGTTCGCGGATAGCCGCTTTCATTGAACGGAGGCGGATACGTGCCGCGCCGAGATTATTATTTTCATCCATTTTAATCCACGTGTACAGCTTATGAGCGCGCTCAAGAATTTCTTGCACTGCGTCAGTCGTGATCGCGTCCAAACCGCAGCCGAACGATGTCATTTGGACGAGTTCAAGGTTCGGATGCGCCTTGACCGCCTCGGCGGCGCGATACAATCGGCTGTGGTAGGTCCATTGATTGACAACGGGTTGCGAGATTTTATCATGCACCAGCCCGGCAACGGAATCCTCGGTCAAAACGGCCATGTCCATTCGTGCGATTTCGTCGGGAATGCCGTGGTTGATAAACGGATCAAGATGATACGGATGTCCGGCGAGTACAATTCCCGTCTTCCCCGCAGCTTCCAGCCCGGCGACGACTTCGCGGCCGCGCCGGCGAATCCACGCGTGAAAAGCCGCGTCTTCTTCTTTAGCCGCCGCCAGCGCTCGCTTCAGTTCGGCCTGTGGGATGTCGGGGAAACATTTCTGCAATTCGCGTGCGGCCGAATGAAGCCGGTCGAGAGAAAGAAACGGCTGAATCAAGCGCACGTGACGGTCCCTTAAAATCGTCATATTGACACGAATCACTTCCGGATAGGACGAGACCACCGGACAGTTGTAGTGATTGTCCTGCTCACGGTTCTCTTTATGTTCAAAGACGACGGCCGGATAAAAGATTGCCGGTACCTCTTTTTCAACCAGATTGATAATATGCCCGTGCACCAACTTGGCCGGATAGCAGACAGCTTCCGACGGAATCGTCTCCATCCCTTTCCGATAGTTCAGCAGGCCGGAGCGGCCGGAGAGAACAACGCGAAACTTCAGTTCGGTAAAAAAGCGATGCCAGAAAGGATAATTTTCATACATATTCAGCACTCGCGGAATGCCGATCGTTCCGCGCACCGCTTCTTTCTCATTCAGGCACGGCCGATCGAACAGTTTATGCAGTTTTTCTTCCGCTAGATTCGATACGGTCCGCTTTTTCTTCGGCAAACCGGCGCCGCGCTCACAGCGATTGCCGGTAATGAACACGCGTCGGTCGGGAAAACGGTTGATCGTCAGCCGGCAGCGGTTGGCGCACTGCTTGCAGCGGCCGTAAGTAATTTTTACCGTCAGCGCCGCCAGCTTTTCCGGCGACAGCACAGTCGAGCGGCCGCCTGTCCGGCTCCGCTCGCGTGCCAGCAACGCGCAGCCATACGCTCCCATCAGTCCGGCCAGATCCGGACGCACGACTTCTTTTCCGGTCATTTTTTCAAATGCGCGCAGTACGGCTTCATTTAAAAAGGTCCCGCCCTGCACAACGATGTGATCGCCCATTTCATCGACATGCCGCATCTTAATGACCTTGAACAGGGCATTGGCAATCACCGAATAGGCCAGGCCCGCAGAAATGTCGGCCACTTCCGCTCCTTCCTTTTGTACTTGGCGTACTTTTGAATTCATGAACACCGTACAGCGCGAACCGAGCTCGACCGGCGCACGGGCGGAAAGCGCCAGTCGCGAAAAATCCTTCACCGAATAACCGAGTGTACCGGAAAAGTTCTCCAGGAATGAACCGCAGCCGGACGAACAGGCTTCATTCAGCATGATCCGATCGATCGCGCCGTTCTTGATCTTCATGCATTTCATGTCTTGCCCGCCGATATCAATGATAAAATCAACATTCGGCTGAAAACGGCGCGCCGCCTTGTAGTGAGCGATCGTCTCCACTTCGCCGCCATCGAGCCGGAAAGCGGCCTGAACCAGTTTTTCGCCATAACCGGTAGCCATCGAATAAGCGATACGGACTTGCTCCGGCAACACGTCGTATAATCGGCGGAGCCCTTTGCGTACGGCGGCCACCGGATTGCCCCTGTTTCCTTCATAAAAATCATACAAGATCTGATCGCCTGTCCCGGTCAGGACAATTTTGGTCGTTGTCGACCCGGCGTCGACACCAAGATAAGCGGGGCCGACATACGTGCGCAGATCGCCGCGACGGACTTTGGCGCGGGTATGACGCTTCTCGAATGCCGCTCGTTCTTTATCACTGCGAAACAGCGGTTCCATCCGGTGCGACGCCAACTCTTTCCCGGTCGCGCTCATTGACTGCAAACAATTAATGAAACGGCCGACATCGACTTTCTTCCCTTCACTCTTGTCCATCGCTGCGCCGATCGCAACAAAATACTGCCCATCATCCGTGTGCATCACCTGTTCGTCGGTAAGATGCAAGGTCTCCATAAAGCGGTGACGCAGCTCAGACAAAAACGTCAGCGGTCCGCCCAGAAAAGCAACATTACCGCGCACCGGTCGACCGCAGGCCAGACCGGATAACGTCTGATTGACAACGGCTTGAAAAACAGAAGCGGCGACGTTCTCACGACTGACTCCTTCGTTGATTAACGCCTGAATATCCGTCTTGGCGAATACGCCGCAGCGCGACGCAATCGGATAGATCCGGTCCGCTCCGGCTGCAAGCCGGTTCAGTCCGGCCGCGTCGGTCTCCAGCAACGAGGCGATCTGATCGATGAACGCCCCGGTTCCGCCGGCGCAGGCATCGTTCATCCGTTGCTCCATGCCGCCGCTCAAATAGATGATTTTCGCGTCTTCTCCACCCAGTTCGATCACGACATCGACTGTCGGATCATTGGCCTGCACCGCCTTCGTGCAGGCAATCACTTCCTGAACGAACGGCACATCGAGTTGCTGGGCCACACCGATCCCCGACGACCCGCTGGCATGAAGCCTAAATTCGGTCGCCGGAAATTTTGCCGCCAAATCGCGCAGCAGACAGATCGACGCCTTTTTAATTTCGGAAAAATGGCGCCGGTATGATTTGAATACAAGCCGATGCGCTTCATCGATCGCTACGATTTTCGCTGTGGTCGAGCCGATATCCAGTCCAACCTGAAGTCTCATTTCTCTTTCTCCTCCTTTTGCGTGCGGCTGTCCGTCAGAATCGACGGTAGATAAAAGCGGACAATCTCGCGAATTTGCTCGTGTGTTGGTTTTTCCGCCCGGGTATCACCGGAAAGAACGCCATCGATAAACACGTAAGTCAGCAACATGCCGACAAAACCTCGGGCGGCAATTTGAATATCATTAATTGCGACATAGTCCGACTGCTCGGCCTTCTCCAGCAATCGCTCGACATTGCGCAGACCGCGAAGCGGAACCGCCTGGCGAAAAAGATGCGCGAGCTGCGGATAACGAACGGCCTCGGAAACGACGATTCGCGCCAATTGCAAATAGTCCGCCTGCATAAAATAGTCGATCAACTGTCCGGCAAAACAGACGAGCGACGCCTCAATCCGATCGGGAGTAGAAAAATCAAGCCGGTCAAGAACGGCAGCAAACTCGTCGTCCTCCAATAGAAACAGCTGATGACGGATCACGTCGAACAGCAATTTATCTTTTCCTGAATAATAACTGTAGATCGTCTGTTTCGACACACCGGCATGTTTACAGATATCGTCCATGCTTGTTCCGTCGAATCCCCGGTCAATAAATAATTCCTTCGCTGAATGAAGGATCTGATCTTTTTTCTTTTTCGCACGTTCATTCATCGGTTCACTCGTCGGAGATTCCCCCCTATCGAATCAAACTGTACCGTTCAGTTTGATTATAAGCGTTTTCTTATCTTTTGTATGGCAAATTTATGATTGTTCAAATAATTGCCGCATTTTTCAAGTATAAAAAGCAATTCACGCGACGTGATGGAAGATCCAGTCAGCTCCAATCATTTCCTTTTCAACTGGATGCTCCTTGAACAGAAGCCACTTACCTGTGGCAAACATCTTCTGCTGACGAACTTTCTCACCCCACCAGAACTTTTCGCAGTGCTGCCAGCGCTTCTCGCGCCCCCATCGGAGCTCCCCGTCAAAGCGTTGAACTTATCGCCACGGCAGGCATCAATGCATCCTTGTCCGAGCACCCGATAATAAAAAGGCCGGAGCTCCGCAACCGGCAAACCATTTTTAATGAAGGCAACGGCTAGAACCGTTTGTCCGTCTGCGTCCGGTGACAAGGCCTCGTCTTTTCAGTATAGTAAAAGCAAAGAGTAAAGGGAGCGATCGGTTTGCACAGCAGTGATCCATTCCACGGCAAAGCGTCTGTCTATAGCCGCTTTCGGCCAAATTATCCCCAGACAATGATTCACGACCTGATCCGGCATAACAAGCTGGAAGAAAGTTCTCTGGTTGCCGACATCGGCGCGGGCACCGGCATCCTGACCGGGCAACTGCTGCAGGCCGGTCTGCGTGTCGCGGCTATTGAACCCAACGACGACATGCGCCGGATTGCCGAAGCGGCATTCTCGGCAAACCCGCACTTTACTGCGATCGCTGCATCGGCCGAGCAGACAAGCCTGGGCAGCGGTTCCGTCGATTTCATAACCGTTGCCCAGGCCTTTCACTGGTTCAATCCCGAATATTTCCGGAACGAAGCCCGCCGCATTCTAAAACCGGGCGGAAACGTCGCGCTCATTTGGAACAGCCGCCTGCCGGACGCAGCGCTCATCCGCGAATCTGAGACAATCTGTCGGCAATTCTGCCCGGATTTTCGTGGCTTTTCCGGCGGCACTGGCAGCGATCCCGCTGTATTCCATTCCTTTTTCAAAAACGGGCAATACCGATTGCACGTCTATGATCATCCGCTCGCCTACAACCGGGAGCAGTTTATCGGTCGCCATCTTTCCGCTTCCTACGCACCAAGAGCGGCGGACGGTAACTACCGACCGTTCGTCAAGGCACTCACACAGCTTTTTGACAAATACGAACAAAACGGTCGGGTGATTTTTCCGAATGTCACCCGTTGCTACTGCGGCAAGGTGTAGACATCTCAGCCCGGTTTTCTCGCCTCGATCAGGGTCAGTAGCATGTCCAGTGCCCAGAAGGCAAGGACTAGGACAACACTAACTATTTTCCCGCTGTCACTGGCCATCCATGCTGCTGTCTGCGGCAGTCGCGCGGCGATGCCGAGCGACGCGAAAAGCAGTACATTCAGACTGATACCAAGCCGCAAGAGATTGGTCACGCCGCCGCGCAGCCACCAGACGGCCGTCCCGATCACGGCCAACAGTAAAAGCGAAGTGCCCCACACCTGTCTCTTATACACATCTCCGAGCCCACGAGACCCTAAGACATCTCG
>UQRJ01000058.1 GCA_900543345.1 uncultured Sporolactobacillus sp.
CGAGATGTCTTAGGGTCTCGTGGGCTCGGAGATGTGTATAAGAGACAGAAAGTATTTCGTGCGTTAGTTTTTCCGACCAGGAAGCACGTCAGCTCGCAGCCATTCTCGGCGGAATGACCTACAAACCGAAAGCGATGGAAAACATTGAGATCGCCTTTGACGACCTGACTATCGACTGGTACCGTCTAAAAGCCGGTGCAGCAATCATCGGAAAAACAATCGGAGAGGTCGGAATCCGTAATAACTATGACATCAATGTCATCGGCATTTTGCGAAAAGATCGTTCCCAGGAAATCAATCCGGGTGTCGACACGATCTTTCGAGCGGAGGACACGGTGGTCGTCTCCGGCGAACGAAAGGCTTTAACAAGAGCCGCCAGCGAATTATTTTCGAAAACGGGGAAATCCTGATGGATCATCTTGTTCTCGAAGTTGGAACCGCTCTGGTGCTGATCGCCATTGCCGCCTTGATCGCCAACCGGCTAAAGTTTTCCATTATTCCTTTTTTGATAGTCGTTGGCATGCTCGTGGGTCCGCATGCGCCGCAGATCGGTGCGTTCAGTTTAAAATTTATCCATAGTGAGGAACTGATTGAATTTCTCGGCCGAATGGGAATCCTGTTTTTATTATTCTATCTTGGGCTAGAGTTTTCGACAAGCAAATTGATTCGTTCGGGAAAATCCATTCTCATCGGCGGGAGCCTTTATATTGGCATTAATTTTACACTCGGGCTGCTCTATCCGCTTATTCTCGGCTTTCCACTGAAAGAAACACTGCTCATTGCCGGAATCACGACCGTCTCCTCCAGCGCCATCGTCGCCAAAGTCATTGTCGATCTGAGGCGAACGGGCAATGCCGAGACCGAATTAATTCTTGGCATCATCATGTTTGAAGACCTTTTCTTAGCCGTTTACCTCTCGCTGATTTCCGGTTTGATTCTCGGCGATACGCGTTCATGGGGTTCGACCCTGTTGTCGATTGCCCTGTCGATCGGCTATATGCTCTTTTTCCTTATTCTGGCACGAAAGGCGCCGCCGTTACTTAATCGCCTATTGAGAGTGTCTTCCGACGAGGTATTCATTATTGTTGTTTTTGCCGCATTGTTTTTTATCGCCGGTTTTTCGGAAACGTTGCACGTTGCCGAGGCAATCGGCGCGCTGCTGCTCGGCCTTGTTTTTTCCGAAACCGAACAGGCCCGACGCATTGAACAATTGGTTATCCCCTTCCGTAATTTTTTCGGAGCAATTTTCTTTTTCGGATTCGGCCTGAGCATCGATCCGACTCAGCTCGGCGGAGCCGTCGGGCTGACGATTGGCGCGGCGGCCATCACGATTATCGGCAATTTTATCGCCGGGCTCATCGCCGGTCGAATCGGTGGATTTTCCTATAAAGCGTCGACAAATATCGGATTGACCATTGTCTCACGGGGCGAATTTTCCATCATCATGGCCGAGATCGCCGTGGCCGGCGGACTTATGCCGGTACTGCAGCCCTTTTCTGCGCTTTATGTCCTGATATTGGCCATACTCGGACCCGTGCTGACTAAAGAATCCAAAACTATTTTCCATCTGCTCAATCGGCTGCTCAAGTGGCAGCAGCCGAAAGCAGCCGATAAAACAAAAGATAGAGACCGATTATCCTGAACACAACAGTCTCAATCGACAGATAGCAGCCATGACTTCTCAATTTCACAGACAGGAAGGTCGGAAATGACATGACAAGTCCATTACAAACCGTTTTTTCCACTGACAGAAAGAAGAAACAGCGGCATAAGGGGCTGACCGTCCGTCAGTTCCTCATCCGTATTTTTTTTATTATTGTCGGCGTGGTCTTTGAAACCATTTCACTGGAGAGTTTTCTCGTGCCCAATAAGATCATCGACGGCGGCGTCACCGGCATCTCCATCATGCTGACGCATACGACCGGGTGGGCGATCGGTATTTTTCTATTCATGATCAACCTGCCGTTTTTCATGGTCGGTTACAAGCAAATGGGCAAAACCTTCACGATTACATCCGCTTGCGGCGTCACGCTGTTGGCGCTTCTGACCACAACGTTTTCCGGGGCCGATCCGTTCACGCAGGATCCGCTGCTGGCTGCGGTATTCGGCGGGATCATCATGGGTATCGGTGTCGGTCTCGTCATTCGTAATGGCGGCTCATCGGACGGAACGGAAATTCTCGCCGTCCTGTTTAACGAAAAAACGCCGTTTTCGGTCGGCGAAATTGTGCTGTTCATTAATATTTTTATTCTCGGTGCCGCTGGTTTTGTGTTCGGTTGGAATTACGCGATGTATTCATTGATCGCTTATTTTATTGCTTTTAAAATGATCGATATCGTTAGTGAAGGCCTTGAATCATCGAAAGCGGTCTGGATCATCAGCGACTCCCATCAGGAAATCGGCGACGCGCTGAACGCCAGGCTCGGACGCGGCGTCACTTATCTAAACGGCGAAGGCGCCTATACCGGTAACGATAAAAACGTCATTTTTACCGTGATAAGCCGCTTGGAAGAAGCAAAAGTCAAAGGCATCGTCGACTCAATCGACGAAAGCGCATTTCTGGCCATCAGCGATATTCACGATGTGAAAGGCGGCCGTTTCAAGAAACGCAGCATTCATTAATTATCGGATTGGAGCCCGCGATACTTTAGCTTTTTTTTCTTTTCGTCTGACCAGTGTATTGGAGAGCACGACCCAACCGGCATTAACAAATAACAGCAGGCTTGTAGAGAAAAAGACGTACTTGATGCCGTATGCCGCCGCCATATGACCGCCGAGCAGCGAACCGCCGAGCGTACCGATAAATTGGGCGGATTGATTATAGCCAAATAACCGCCCGGTAATCGCCGCCGGCGCCATTTTTTTTACAAGTGTATTGATCGACGGAAGAATACCTGCCGTCGCCAGTCCGAGCAGAAATCGCAATGCCGTCAACTGCCACGGGTTGCTCACGAATGCCTGCGGAATAAAAATCACACCGGTAAACAGCAGCGATACGATCAGTACCTTTTTCGGCCCGATGCGGTCCGACAATTTGCCGAGCAATGGCGCGGCAATCACACTGGCCAGTCCGGCCGCCGCTACAACAACTCCCGCGATCAATTGCAGATTGGACGAGTGGGGATCGAGGATTTTTACATATAACGTGATAATCGGCTGAATCGACATATTGGCCAACTGGACCATGAACGTGGTCAGAAACATCGCCAGAAACAGGCCGACATGAGGCGTCATCCGCCAGACTTGGCGAAAGGACGGGGCCTTCTTTTTTACAATTACAAATTTTTCCTTAACAAATAGCAGCGATGCGATAAACCCACAAGCGAGAATGAAACTCGTGTCGACAAAGACGAGACGCATGCCCATCACCTGAGCGAGAAAACCGCCGAGCAGCGGGCCGATCAGTGAACCGCTGATGCCGCCCGTCGATAACATCCCCAGCGCCCAGCCGGCATGATCCTTCGGCGTCTGCGTCGCAACCAGAATAATCGATGCCGGGATGTAGCCGGAAACGACGCCCATCAGCAGCCGTAACAGGAAGAGTTGGTACACGTCCTGGGCAAATCCCATCGCAAAAACGATCAGCGACATGCCGAGACTCGCACGCAGCAGCATCGGCTTACGCCCGTATTTATCCGCCAACTGCCCCCAAAGCGGTGAGACGATCGCGGAAACAAGAAAGGTCCCACCGAAAATAAGGCCCGACCAACGCTCGATGTCGGCTGTGTTCTGTATGCCAAGTTGCTCAATATATAACGGTAAAAAAGGAATAATCTGGCTCATGCCTGCCGCCGTCGTGAACGCGCCGAACCAACAGACATATAAATTTCGTTTCCATAACGGGAATGACACAGTATGCACCTTTCTTTGACTATAATTTCTCATTAGTGCCCGGATGTAGAAAAAGCGCCTAATCAAGGGCGCAAATTTAACAATTTCTATCTTAATGGCATTTGCTCATTTAATCCAATATATATATTATTATATATGAATAGGTTAGAGGCTATCAATGTCTTTGCAGTGAAGGGAGAAAATAGGATGGAATTACTCCAGCTGAAATATTTTCTGACCGTCGCCCGCCTTCAGCATATGACCCGCGCCGCCCACGCCTTGTCCATCGCTCAGCCGTCTCTGAGCCAGACGATCAAACGGCTGGAAAATGAACTCGGTGTCCCGCTGTTTGAACGCAAGGGCCGGCGGATCATTTTAAATCGCTATGGAAAAATTTTTCTGGAAAAAACGGAAGCGGCTCTCTCCAGTCTGCGCGAAGGCCGGCAGGAAGTGGCCGATCTGGCTAAGGTCAAGGAAGATCTGATCTCACTGGCTGTGATGCGGACGCCGATCATCCCCGACCTGCTTGGCAGCTTCCGCAAAAATCAGCCGCTCGTCCGTTTCCGAGTCAAGCTGATCGCTCGCGATACCTTTCAGCATCAGTTGGAGACCGGAGAGGTCGATCTGTGCATCCTCCCTTACTTAAAAACAGGGAACGATCCGTTCGAGTGGCGGAAACTCATGGACGATGAAATTTTTCTCGCCGTGCCCCGGTCGCATCCGCTGGCCGGCAGGCGAAGAATCAATCTCCGCGAAATTGCCCGTGAACCGTTTATCATGAAAGCAAGCGGTGCTTTCCGCCACATGACGGACCAGTTCTGCCGCATGGCCGGGTTTCAACCGGACATTGCTTTTGAGGTTGACGATCCGCTATCGATACGCGGGCTTGTCCGTGAAGGACTCGGCGTTGCTTTCTTCTCCTCACTGACATTGCGGACCGCCGACGATACTTCAATTGTGCCGCTTAGGATCATCAAGCCGCATTGCCTGCGGACAATCAGCCTGGTTTGGAATAAAGACCGTTACCATTCACCGATTTCGGCTGTGTTCTATCAATTTGTGATTGATTACTTCAATCGTTTTCGTGAAAACGGCAAGCAGTGACCGTGTATATCGTCATACTGCCTGATGTTTATCGGCAGTATGAGCTTTTTCATATTTTTTCCGACTGAGCCAACCGAAATAGAGCACACCGGCAATGATCAGAATCACAACCGGCCATTCCGCCCAGGCAGCGGCGGCGCCGAGCAGATTGGTAAATAATTTTTCCGCAAACAGCATCTTTCCTGCCGTCATCGCCAAAATAGCGGCGCCGACATAAACTAACCACGGGAAGCGGTCGATCAGTTTCATGATCACCGCACTGCCGCCCATTAGCAGCGGCACGCTGACCAGTAAGCCGCAGATGACAAGTAAGGGATCGTTCTGCGCGGCGCCGGCAACCGCCAGCATGTTATCCAGGCTCATCAACGCATCGGCAATGATGATCGTGCGGATGGCTCCCCAAAGCCCTGTCGCGGCCTTAACTTTTTTTTTCCGGTCGGTCGGCGCGGGCCGCAGAAGCCGATAAGCAATCCAGATCAGCAGCAGGCCGCCGAAAAAGTGCAATCCGGGGACCATTAGTAAATAGACGACGCCGATGGTGCAGAGCACACGGATAACCAATGCACCGACGGTCCCGTATAAAATCGCTTTTTCCCGCTGGCGGTTTGGTAGACGGCGGGCCGCCATGGCAATAACTACCGCGTTATCGCCCGCCAGAAACAAATCGATGCCAATAATCACAATTAAAGAAGACCAAAAAGCAGGTGTAAAAATTCCCATAAATTCACTGATTCCTCCTCACAGATCGACATCCAAACCAATAAACCTCTCCCCATTTTGAGAGAGGCCGTCACATGACAAGCCAACTTTCAGACCGTTTCCGTTTTCGCCGACTCACGCTGTTTCCACGCTTTTGCGGCCGAGTTCCTGCTCCTCCAGCCGAAAAAAAGAACGCCGGTGATGATCAACGCCAGAATCGGCCATTTGATCCATAAAACACCGTCCAGCGGTGCAGCAATAAAGTGCTCGGCAAATATCATCCGTCCGGCAGTAAACGCCAGAATCGCGGACCCGGCGTAAGTGATCCAGGCATAACGATCGACCAGCTTCAGGAATAGCGCACTGCCGCCCATGACCAGCGGAATACTGACCAGCAGGCCGAGAATGACCAGCAGATAGTTGCCGGACGCCGCACCGCCGATCGCCAGTACATTATCCAGTCCCATCAGCGCATCGGCCATGATGATCGTACCGATCGCCGCGCCAAGGCTGGATTGGGCTTCGACTTTTTTACTCCCCTCGTGGGCGCGCAGCAGATTATAGGCAATCCAGACCAATAACAGGCCGCCGACCAAATGCAGGCCGGGAATTTTGAGCAGCCAGACAACCGCCAGTGTCGCCAAGGCCCGAATCAGCACGGCACCCAGGGCGCCGTACAGAATCGCCCGCTTCCGTTGATCATCCGGCAAACGGGCCGCTGCCAGCGCAATCACAATCGCATTGTCGCCAGCAAGAATCAGGTCGATGCCGATAATCAGCAATAGTGACGTGAGAAATTCGAGCGAAAACAGTTCCATTCCATCATCCTCCTGTGTTTGAATCCGGTCGGCTCGAAGCCGAATGCCGGCACGAAAAAAACAGCCTCTCCAACTTTCGAATGGAAAGGCTGTCTGCATTCAAAAAACCTTTGCCTTATTCATCCGTTCGAGGCAAAGGTCTCGCCGGCAGCAGAACTGCTGCAGAAAGCGCCGGGGATCATCCCGTAATGACGGCGCATTTCTTTAGGCTACTCCCCTTTATGGAGGTTATTCTTTTCGTTATCCTCAGCATATCTCAGGACGAACTTCGTTGTCAACTAAAAACTTTCAATTTGCTGCCGCAACATGATACGGCCGTTTCAGTTTCTAAGATGCTTTAGATGATTCATCGTCTGTTCGGCCGCACGGTATGCGCTCTCCACACAATCCGGCAAACCGACGCCGTGAAGCATGGCGCCGCAGGCATAAACGCCGTCCATTTTCTCCAGTGCCCGTTCGAACTGCCGCACACGTTCGTCGTGACCGACCGTGTATTGCGGCATATTATTCGTCTGCCGGGTGATGACGGAGAACAGCGGCGATCCGAACCTGCCTATCTTTCTAAGATCACCGAGTGCCGTTTGCTCGATCACTTCATCGCCTTTAGCGACAAGCGATGAATCACCGGCACCGCCGACGTAGGTACGGATCAGTGTCGCGTCCGTCGGTGCCGCATACGGCCATTTGTGATCCATGAAACTGCATGCCGTGATATGCAATCCCTCTTTTCGGGAGACGACATAGCCGCTGCCGGCAAACGGTCCGACATCTTTTTTCTTAAAAGCCAGTGCCACGGTGGCCGTTGAAGTGCGCTTATCATCCGAAAGACTCTGAGCTTCGGAAAAACCGAGCAGCGGGCCGAATTGCTGCGGCGAAGCAGCAAAAATTACGGCATCGGCATGCAACACCTCGCCGCTTGCTAAAGCAATCTTTCCCGGACGGACCCGGACCGCCTGGGTATTCAGCCGGATATCGTCGGCTGCGGCGGCCAACCGCTTGGCCAATCCGCTTAATCCGCAGTTCAGTGATATAAATGGGCCCGCGGACGGCTTCGATTTACCGACTGGTTTCGACGGTCGCAAGCTTTTCATTCCCAGAATCAGGCTGCGGTACTTTTTTTCAATGGCCGCAAATTGCGGCAATGTCGCCTCCAAACTCATGTCGGCCAGATCGCCGTTATAAATGCCGGAGAGCAGCGGCTCGATCATGTTGGTGACCACTTCCGATCCAAGGCGCCTTTCAAAGAAAGTCTTTAGGGAGATATCCCGATCGCGATGCACCCGCGGAATCAGCAGGTCCATCGCCGCTCGCAGTTTCCCGACCGGACCGATCAGCCCGGTAGTGACCATCGGCAGCAGCCGGGTCGGCACCCCCATGACTGAACCCTTCGGCATACTGCGCAGCCGCCGGTTGACATAGATATAGCTTGCTCCAGGCTGCGAGTGAACGAGCCGATTTCCCAATCCGACGGCACGGATCAGGTCAATTAACCGCGGCTTTCGAGCCAAAAAACCTTCCGGACCGCACTCAATCGTGAATCCGTCCCGTTTTACCGTTTTTATTTTCCCGCCGATCCGATTTGCGCTCTCCAGCACAATCACACGAGCTTTCGGGCACATCTGTTTTATGTAGTAAACAGCGGCAAGTCCCGAGATGCCGGCGCCGATAACGACGACTTCGCGATGTTCCGACATGACTATCCCCTCCTGCGGTTTTTGTGAATATAACTTCTGCTTGGCTCAGGCCCGCTCATCGTCGAACAGATGATGACGGTAGGCATAGACCGCGGCCTGTGTACGATCGGAGACACCGAGTTTGCTGAAAATGCTGCTCACGTGCGTCTTGACAGTTTTGATGCCGATATAGAGCCGCTCGGCGATTTCCGCATTATTTCTTCCCTGGGCGATCAGCCGCAGCACATCGCGTTCCCGCGATGTCAGTTCATCAAACGGTTCCGGCTCGCGGTGCAGACCGGAAACCAGTTTGCGAGCGACCTTACCGTCAAGAACCGTTTTACCGCTGATCGCCTTGCGAATCGCCTGAATAATCTCATCCGCCGAGGCCGTTTTCAATAGATAACTGATCGCCCCCGCTTCAATCGCCGGGAATACTTTTTGGTCATCATAAAAACTGGTTAGAATGATGATTTTGATTATCGGATGACGACTGAGAATCGTTTTGGTGGCTTCGATACCGTTGCCATTTTCCATCACCAGATCCATCAGAATCACATCCGGCCCGCACTCATCTGCGCGGCGAACGGCTTCGTTGCCGCTCGTTGCTTCACCGACGACCGAAATGCCGTCTTCTGTCGCCAGATAAGCTTTCAGTCCTTTACGCACCATATCGTGATCGTCGACAATCATGACTTTAATGTCTGTCATCTTTCTTCACTGCCCCTCTATGAACCGGAACGCGGATGTTAACCGACGTTCCTTCTCCTTGATGTGTTGTCAGCATGAAGTGGCCGCCGATTTCCGTCGCCCGCTCACGCATCGTTTTCAGTCCGTAAGAAGCGATCTTCGTCTGATTCGGATCGAAGCCGCGACCATTATCAAAGATAGACAAGGTCACTAAGTCCTTGCTTTCGTGCAACGACAGGATGACTTTCGTCGCTTCCGAATGCCGCAGTGCATTAGACAGCGCCTCCTGGCTGAGCCGGAATAAATGATTTTCAATTCCCTTTGTCAGCCCCTTGACCGGTTCGATCGCAGCTTCAAAATGAATCGACATCTTGCCGTCCAGTTCTCGGATCAATCGTCTCAATCCTTCGTCGAGCGCATCGTCATTCAGACGCACCGGGCGCAGATGCAGCAAAAGTGCCCGCATTTCGGCCTGCGCCTTGCGGGCGATGTCGGATACATCGGCAATGTTTTCGGCCGCCCGCTCAGGATGGGTACGAACGGTCCGCTCAGCGGCCGAGGCCAGCATGGACAACGCGAACAGTTGCTGGCTGACCGCATCGTGGAGATCGCGCGCCAGTCGCTGCCTCTCTTCCGTTACGGCTTCGCTTTTAATCCGGGCATTCATCTCGACATTCTCATCAACTAGGCGTTGCAGCGAGGTCACTTGGGTATCGATTTTATCGGCGAGTTCGTTGAGTGATTGTCCGAGCCGGCCGATGGTTCCGCCGTCCTCTACTTTGATACGCGCCGACAGTTTGCCGGACGCCAGTGTTTTGACATACAGGTTGATCGTCTCCAAGCGGTCGCGCCACACCCGGTAATCTTTCATCAGCACAAATAATTCGCACGCGGATTGCAGAACAAAAGCGGCTAAAAAAACGATGCTGCTGATCAGCAGCGAATGTTCACTGGGAACGAAAAAGAAAAAGCCCTGCATCACGGCGAAAAGAAGCAGCGAGTCGAAAAAACTGAGTGTCGCTTGCGCGCGGATGACCCGAATCCGATAGTTCATCATCATGATCACACCCGATCGATGGTTAAATCAATGACTTGAAAATCAAACGAAAAAGCAATTTTTCGCGTCGCATCGTCGTAGTTACCGGTCTGGTAAGTAATATCTCTGAGCACCCCGCTTTGTTTATCGCTGCCGATCTTAGCGTCACCGACTTTGGCTTTTAAATCGACGCGATAAGCCAGATCGTCGGGTACGGTAATTTTGATATCGCCGACCCATCCTCTCAACGTAATCGGAATGGTCTCTTCGGGAATAAACGCTTTCGTAAAATCAAAATTATAATCGGCAATGCGGACATTTTCGTTCATCGGTTTGACCATCCAGTTATCATGTTTGAAATGCGACTCACGTACGAACGAATTCGTATTCCAGGCTTTCTCATGCTCATCTTTGTGCCATGTCTCATGGCCGTTTGGGCGGTTTTGCTCTTCGAAGTCATTGCCGTCTTCCATTATCCGAATCACCTTGTGCCTGCCGTGCCTTGAAAAACCGGCGCTCGGCGACATGATTATATGATCGCCAAGCAGCATGCCCAGTCCGAAATAGATGATCAAATAAGGCCATAATTTCCAGATATCCGTCCAGCCGAAGGTCAGCAAATCATGCCGGCCGGCAATCAGCAAGCCACCGTAAATCAAGAAGAAAAAACCCCAGAAAAAATTCGGTCTTCTGCGATGGAACAAAGGGACAAAAAGCAGCAGAATTCCTGCACATACAATGCCGTAAGCGACATAGCCGCCGATGGCCGGCATTATTTCCGAGGAAATCAGGCCCAGGCTCTCCAGCAGCCAGTACACCCCAAGCATCACTATCGCCAATGCCGCCAATATTTTCCCAGCAGACATTCAATCGTCATCCTTTCTTCCCCGTCCGGTCATTTCGCATTATGACTTACATTATCACTATACAGAGTGACGGATCACATTTCCATAGACCATAAGCGGTTTTTCTCTCCGTCCGCGGATGGAGTGTCTAACGGAAAATTCATCAAAATGTGACCGTATGGCTTCCATATTCGTGTAAATTAGGTTTATTCTTAAGTGAGAAAGGGAATCTTTCTAAATGAATACGAAGAAGGGATGATCATTCATGGATAAGAAACTCGAAACATTGATCACGGGGCTCAATAAGGATTTGGCCGGTGAATATTCTGCCGTCATTCAATATAATTATTATGCAACAACGGTTGCCGGCCTGAACTATCAGATTCTGAAGCCGTTTTTTGAAGCGGAAATTCCCGACGAACTCGGACATGCGGCATATCTTTCCGAGAAAATCGCCAACCTTGGCGGCGAACCGACAACGGTTCCTGCACCGGTCGCTAAAGTAACCGACGCCAAAGCGATGCTGGCAAACGCACGTCAAGCCGAAGCAGATACATTGAAAAATTATCGTGAACGGCGCAGCCAGGCTCAGGAACTGGGTATGATCGAATTGGTTGTCCGGCTCGAAGATATGATTTCCGATGAGCAGAAGCATCTGGAAAAGTTGACAAAGACCTTGAAAGACCCGGCTTTTGCCTGATCAATGCTTACATCGTTCGTTTGAAAAAGCGGACCGGCACGTTGGCCGGCCCGCTTTTTCATTGCTCCGTCTTCGCCAGTTTGCGACGCAAATAGAAGAATGAAAAAAGGAAAGCTGTTGCCGCCGACGCACTAAGCAGCCAAGCAAAAGCAGGCAAGCTGGCCATACCGGCACCGCCGGCCGCGGCCAGCGGTACGCTTTCAATCAGCAGCAGAGACAGAACCAACCGAACCATCGCTCGCCTTCGGTAGCACCCGGGTATTGGATACAAACCGGCCAATGCCTGCGGAAACGGATGTTTCCACAGCGGCAACAGCTGCAGTCCGGTTATAAAGATAAAGGAAACTGCCAGAAAGACGGTAAAATAGCCGATATGCACAAAATAGCATGTGATCGCCCCGACCAGAGTCAGCCTGATATACGGCCCGAAATAGTCATCCGAGCGAAGGAAAGTCTTCACCAGCAATTGATTGTCCACATGGGCGGCATCGAACCGGCGGACGGGAAACAACAGACTGAGCAGCCGGCGCGGACGGACACCGTGCCTCAGTTGGGGGACATCGGTGAACAAGTTGGCAAAGCGCAGAAAACGCAGTGCCGCTTGCTCCTCCCTGTCTCTTATACACATCTCCGAGCCCACGAGACCCTAA